>NZ_JBNBPO030000013.1:0-111554 GCF_051280635.3 Nocardioides proteolyticus
GAGGCGGCGCGACGCGAGGAGGCCGAGCGCCACGCGATCGAGCAGGCCGAGCGCGCCGCGGCCGCGCAGGCCGAGCGGGAGGCCGCCGAGGCCCGCGCACGCGAGCAGGCGGAGGAGGCCGCGGCCGCCGCAGCAGCACGCCAGGAGGCCGAGCAGGCAGCGGCCACCTACGCCACCGCCGCCCGGCAGGCCCACGAGGAGCGGGCGGCCGCCGAGGAGCGCGCCCGGGTCATGGCCGAGGCAGCCGCGGTCAGCGCCGCCGAGCACGCCGAGTTCGCCCGGCGCCTGCTCGAGGAGCGCGAGGCCGCCGAGCGCACCTCGACGGAGATCGCGCAGGCGCGTGCGCTCGCCGAGGAGGCCGCCCGCCAGCAGGCGGCGCTGGCCGCGGAGGCGCACCAGGCGGCGGAGGCGGCCGAGGAGCGCGCGCGGCTGCTCGCCGAGCAGGCCGCCGCGAGCGCCGAGGAGCACGGAGCACTGGCACGCGAGGCCGTCGAGGAGCGGGCTGCCGCCGAGCAGGCGGCCGCCGAGCACGCCCGGCTCGCCCAGGAGGCCCACCAGGCACGGGAGGCCGCCGAGCAGGCCGCGATCGAGCAGGCCGAGCTCGCCCGGATCGCGCTGGAGACGGCGGAGGCCGCCGAGCGCCGCGCCAGTGACGCCGCCGCGCGCGCCGAGGAACAGGTCGCCGCCCGGTTGGCCGCCGACGAGTCCGCCACCGAACAGGCCCGGCGGGCCGAGGAGGCGCACGAAGCCCGCCGGCTCGCGGAGGAGGCGGCTCGGGAGCAGCTGGAGCTCGCCCGCGAGGCGCAGGCCGCCGCCGCCGCGGCACACGACTCGGCTGCGGCCTTGGCGGAGGAGAAGAAGGCTGCGACCGAGGCCCTCGCCCTCGCCGCCGACGTGGCGGCCGAGGCGACCCGTGCCCGCACCGACGCCGAGAACCGCGCCGCGGCCGCCCTCTCCGAGCTCGAGCGAGCAGCCGCCGACCACAGCGAGGCCGTGCAGCGACTCCAGGCGGAGCTGGTCGAGCTGCAGGAGCAGGCCCTGATCCACGCGCGCGCCCGCGCCGAGGCGGAGGCCACCGCCGCGGAGCAGGCCCGCGCTCGGGCGGATGCCGAGGCGAGGGCCGCCGAGATCCTCCAGGACCAGGAGCGGGTCCTCGCGGAGGCCGCCGTCGCACGCACGCAGGCCGAGGCTCTGGCCGCCGAGCAGGCCCAGGCCCGTGCCGAGGCCGAGGCCCGAGCCGCCGAGCTCGCCCAGGAACGGGAGCGCGCCCTCGCCGACGCCGCGCTCGCGCGCGCCGAGGCCGAGGCCCTGGCCGCCGAGCAGGCCCAGGCCCGCGCCGAGGCCGAGGCCCGAGCCGCCGAGCTCGCCCAGGAACGCGAACGCGCCCTCGCCGACGCCGCCCAGACCCGCGCCGAGGCCGACGCCCTGGCCGCCGAACAGGCCCAGGCCCGCGCCGAGGCCGAGGCCCGAGCCGCCGACCTCGCCCAGGAACGCGAACGTGCTCTGGCCGACGCCGCCCGGATCCGAGCCGAGGCCGAGGCCCGTGCCAGCGAGCTCGCCCAGGAGCGGGAGCGGGCCCTCGCCGACGCCGCCCAGATCCGAGCCGAGGCCGAGGCCCGTGCCAGCGAGCTCGCCCAGGAGCGGGAGCGGGCCGTCGCCGAGGCGGCGCTCGCCCGCGCCGAGGCCGAGGCTGCGGCCGCGGCGCAGGCCGAGGCGCGTGCTGCCGCCGATGCGCGCGTGGCCGAGCTGGCCGATCGCGTCGCACAGATCCAGGAGCGCCTGGTCTCCGCCGCCGCCGAGCCCGTCGAGCCCGTCGAGCCGGCCGAGCCCGTCGAGCCCGTCGAGCCGGCCGAGCCCGCTGCGCCTGCCGAGCCGGTCGAGCCCGCCGGGGAGGCGGTCGAGCAGCGGGAGGCCCCCGACGTCGAGCTCCCACCGGCCTCGCTCGAGGAGGTTCTCGCCGGTCCCGCGAGCGAGCCGGTCGCGGGCGACGTCGTCGAGTCCCCCGCCGAAGCCGCCGCTGCGTCCGGCGAGCCGCCGCCAGCAGAGCAGGAGCCCGGCCTGGAGCCGGAGCAGGAGCCGGACGCGGACGCGGACGCAGCGCTCGAACCCGAACCGCGGCACGACATGGCCCACGACGAGGTCGCCGCCGCACGGTCCGACCGTCCGGCCGACCGGCAGCCCTCGCTCCTGGAGCGCTGGCGCGCCGGCGCGCGCCCCGGCGCGGACTCCCTCGAGCCTGCGGAGGAGCCGGGGGCGGTGCCGCTCGAGACGCCGAGCCTCCTCGAGCAATGGCGTCGCACGGCCAGCCTGTCGGAGACCCAACCCTCCCCAGCGGACGAGGCCGCGGATGAGACGGACGCCTTCGACCCGTACGCCGACGGCGGTCCCGACTCCGATCTCGAGGCCGATGCCCAGGCCGAGGACGATGTCCGGGCCGACCACGACGTCGAGGCCGAGCTCGTGGCTGCCGCCGTGGAGCCGCAGTCGGAGCCCACCGGGCCCGCCGAGCCCGTGGAGCCCGAGCCCGTCGACGCGGCGCTCGTCGAGACCGAGCCCGCGGAGCCGGAGCCGGAGCCGGAGCCGGTGGAGCCCGAGCCCGCGGAGCCCGAGCCGGTGGAGCCGGAGGCCGCGGAGCCGGACGCCGTCGACCCCGAGCCCGCCGCACTCGAGCCCGCCCCACCCGAGCCGGTGACCAAGCCGGACGCCAAGCCGCACCCCACGCCGGAGCCGGTCGGCGCGGCCGCCGCCGGCCCCGCGAAGCCGGTCCCGTTCCACGCGCGGCGCGGCAACGGCAGCCTCGCGCCGCTCGCCATCCTCGTCGCCCTGGCGTGCGCGGCCGTCGTGGGCCGGATGGCCTTCCAGGGCCGGCTGTGGGACGACATCGGCCTCAGCGCCACCCTCACCGTGGTGGCGACCGTGCTGCTGGGCTACGCGCTGCGGGTCAGCAACTCCACCCGTACCGTCCACCTCGACGAGCACGGCGTCCTCAAGGTCACGGTCGGCGACGTCAACACCCGGTTCGACCTGACCAGCCCCAACACCAAGATCGAGCAGACGGGCCGGCCCGGGCAGCGGACGTGGCGGGTCCTGATCCTGCGCCGCAGCATGTCGCCCGTGACCATCGACTCGCGGATGGTCGACCCACACACCTTCATGGAGGCACTTCGCCAGTGGAGACCGGACCTCTAGGCACCGACCGACCAGGATCGCCCCCGACGGAGCGGGACGAGCTCGCGCGCCGCTGCGCTGCGGCGGAGCGGGAGGTCGAGCGCCTGAGGGGCGAGCTCGACCGGGCCCGCGCGCAGATCTCCGACCTCGAGTCGGCCGACCCGGCGGGGCTGTCTCTCTTCGACGACAGCGCTGCGGAGCCGGACCGGCTGACCGGAGACGGCAGCGACCCGCGCATCCTCTCGCTGGTGCTGGCCGCGACCGCCGTGGTCGCCGGCATGGTCGCCTTCCTCGCGCTGCTGAACGGCAAGCTGTTCAGCCCGTTCGGCGTCGTGATCGTGCTGCTGACCATCGTGTTGGCCTGGGCTGCGGCCCGCACCCGGGTGGTGCCGGTCGAGGTCAGCGTGATCCGCGGGATCGTGTACGTCGAGCAGGGCGACTCCACCCACCGGTTCGACCTCCGCAAGCCGGAGACCAGGGTCGAGATGCTCGGCCGGCCGGGCGACCGCGGCTGGGCGGTGCACTTCCTGCGCCGCGGCCTCGACCCGTTCGTCGTGGACGCCTCGATGGTCGACCCGCACGAGTTCGTCCGGCAGCTGCGCGAGCACCGACCCGCCCTGTGACCCGCCCCGTGAGCCGGCCTGCGACCGACCGAGTGCCGTCCTGGGACGGCGCTACGCCAGCGCAGCCCGCATCCGGCCAGCGATCTCGGTGACCGCCGCCCGGCTCGTGCGGCCGACGTTGAGGATGTTCAGGAAGCCGTGCACCTGGTCGGGGAACCGGGTGAGTTCGACGTCGACGCCGGCCTCCGCCAGCCGACGGGCGTAGTCCTCGCCCTCGTCGCGGAGCGGGTCGAACCCGGCCGTCGCGACGTACGCCGGCGCCAGGCCGGCGGGGAGCTCGGCGCGGACCAGCGAGAGGCGCTCGTCGGCGCGCTCGGAGAGGTCGTTGGTGTAGGAGAGGTCGGCCCGCTCGATGAACTCGCGGGTGAGGTAGAAGCCCTCGCCGAAGAGCCGCACGCTCTCGCCGTCTCGCAGCCCGTCGGCGCAGGGATAGACCAGCAGTTGCCAGGCCACGGGGAGCCCGTCCCGCGCCGCGGAGATGGCCGCCCAGGCTGCGAGGTTGGCGCCCGCCGAGTCACCGCCCACGGCGATCCGCTGGGGGTCCGCTCGCAACTGGTCGGCGTGGTCGCGCACCCACCGGAACGCCTCGTAGGCATCGTCGTGCGCCGCGGGGAGCTTGTGCTCGGGAGCCAGCCGGTAGGACACCGACACGACCGGCACGCCGGAGCGCTCGGCGAGGAAGCGGCACGGTGCGTCGTGGGAGTCCACGTCGCCCTCCATGAAGCCGCCACCGTGGTAGAAGACCAGCAGCGGGCCCGGCGTCGAACGGGGCGTCGCGGGGTGGCTGGGCAGGTAGTGGCGGGCCGGGCGGCCGGCGACCTCCAGGTCCCGGACGGCGCCGATCCGCTGCTGCCCGCCGACGATCCCGGACTCCTGCCGCAGGTTCCTGCGCATGTCGGCGACCGGCACCTGCTCGTCCCGCGGCCGGGCGATGGCCTGGAGCCGCAGCATCAGCTGCAGGTCGGTGGCGAGGGTCTGCCCGTCCAGGTGCACGGGTCGTCCGGCGAGCAGGCGCTGGGCCCGCTCGGGCATCCCCATCAGGGCCTTGAGGCCGGCGGCTTCGACAGCGGTACGTGCTCTCACGTGCGCCAACCTACTTCGGTACGACGCCGGGCCGGTCGGCAAGGTCACCTGCTGTTCACCGGGCGGTGCGACACTCGGCGCCATGTCCACCGAGCCGCACCGCGACACCGAGTCCAGCGACCACCGCGGGCGGCTCACGGCCGTCGCCGACGGCTTGGCGGACGGGCCGCAGGACGGGGCGGCGGACGGGCCGGCGGACGACCACTACTCCCCCGCCCCGGAGACGGTGAGTGCGATCGAGGGCGTGCCCGACCGGTTCCTCGACCGCGAGCTGTCCTGGCTCCGCTTCAACGAGCGGGTCCTCGAGCTCGCCGAGGACGACGAGCTGCCGCTGCTGGAGCGGGCCCGGTTCCTGGCGATCTTCACCAGCAACCTCGACGAGTTCTTCATGGTCCGCGTCGCCGGGCTGAAGCGGCGGATCGCGACCGGCCTGGCCGTGCGAGCCGCCTCCGGCCTGATGCCGCGAGAGGTTCTCGAGGCGATCTGGACGCGGGCCGCCGAGCTGAGCCACCGGCACGCGCGCGTCTTCCGCGAGGAGGTCGTGCCCGCGCTGCGCGACCACCGGATCGAGCTGGTGCGGTGGTCCGACCTCGAGAAGGACGAGCAGAAGCTGTGCAAGCGGCTCTTCAAAGAGCGGGTCTTCCCCGTCCTGACGCCGCTGGCCGTCGACCCCGCCCATCCTTTCCCCTACATCTCGGGCCTCTCGCTCAACCTCGCGGTGCTGATCCGCAACCCGAAGACGGGCAAGGAGCACTTCGCCCGCGTCAAGGTGCCGTCGAACTTCGATCGCTTCGTCGCCGTCGGCAACGACCGGTTCGTGCCGCTCGAGGACGTGATCGGGGCGCACCTCGGCCGGCTGTTCCCCGGCATGGAGGTGCTGGAGGTGCACACCTTCCGGGTCACCCGCAACGAGGACCTGGAGGTGGAGGAGGACGACGCGGAGAACCTGCTCGCGGCCCTGGAGAAGGAGCTGCTGCGCCGGCGGTTCGGCCCGCCGGTGCGGCTGGAGGTGGAGGCGTCGATCACCCCGTCGGTGCTCGAGCTGCTGATCTCCGAGCTCGGCATCAGCGAGGGGGAGGTCTTCCACCTCCCGGGCCCGCTCGACCTCCGGGGCCTCCACAGCATCGCCGACCTGCCGAGGGAGGACCTGAAGTACCCGTCGTTCGTGCCGACCACCCACCGGCACCTGGCCGAGGTCGAGTCGGCCGCCCCCGTCGACGTGTTCAAGGCCTTGCGGCGCCGCGACGTGCTGGTGCACCACCCCTACGACTCGTTCGCGACGTCGGTCCAGCGCTTCATCGAGCAGGCGGCCGCCGACCCGCACGTCCTCGCCATCAAGCAGACCCTCTACCGCACCTCGGGAGACTCCCCGATCATCGACGCGCTCATCGACGCTGCCGAGGCCGGCAAGCAGGTGCTGGTGCTGGTCGAGATCAAGGCGCGCTTCGACGAGCAGGCCAACATCCGCTGGGCGCGCAAGCTGGAGCAGGCCGGCTGCCACGTCGTCTACGGGCTGATCGGCCTCAAGACCCACTGCAAGCTCGCCATGGTGGTCCGCGACGAGCCCGAGGGCATCCGGCGCTACACCCACATCGGCACCGGCAACTACAACCCCAAGACCTCGCGGATGTACGAGGACCTCGGCCTGCTGACCACCGACGAGACCATCGGCGAGGACGTCGCCCACCTCTTCAACAACCTGTCCGGGTGGTCGCGCAAGGCGACGTACGACCGGCTGCTCGTGGCCCCGGACTCGCTGCGCAGCGGCCTGCTCGACCAGATCCACGGCGCGATCGCCCACCATCGCGCGGGCCGGCCGTCCGGGATCCGGATCAAGGCCAACTCGATCGTCGACGAGCCGATCATCGACGCCCTGTACCTCGCCTCCTGCGAGGGGGTGCAGGTCGACCTGCTGATCCGCGGCATCTGCGCGCTGCGGCCCGGCGTGCCGGGACTCAGCGAGAACGTCCGGGTGCGCTCGGTGCTGGGGCGCTTCCTCGAGCACAGCCGGATCTTCGCGTTCGAGAACGGCGGCGAGCCCGTCGCCTGGATCGGGTCCGCCGATCTCATGCACCGCAACCTCGACCGTCGGGTCGAGGCCCTGGTCCGCCTGCCGAGCCGAAGCCAGGAGGAGGTCCACTCCCTGCTCGACCTGGCCTTCGCGCCCACCACCGCCGCGTGGGAGCTGCGCCCGGACGGCGAGTGGACCAGGAACGACGGTTCCCGCCACCTGCAGGAGACCCTGATCGAGCTGCAGCGGACCCGTCGCCACAGCGCGGTAAATCCCCTCTGACCTGCAGCGATGCGCTCGCGAGCGGGCGCCGTGCGCAGCACCACATCGCGGGGTGGAGCCTCGGGTTGCGTTCATCTGCGCGCGACCCCCTAGCATGATGCCGTTCGTCTCCGCCTCAACGGGAGTCCATGTGGGTCTGCGTCTGCGTCCGGTCGATACCTCCTTCTACGACCTCTTCACCGATTCGGCGCAGCACCTGGTCGCCGGTGCCGAGCTGCTTGCCGAGATGCTGTCCGAGTCGTCGGACAAGGCGTCGGTCGCCGAGCGGATGCGCGCCGCCGAGCACGCGGCCGACGAGACGACCCACGCCATCGTCAAGAAGGTGAACAGCACCTTCGTCACGCCGTTCGACCGCGAGGACATCTACGCCCTCGGCTCGGGTCTCGACGACATCATGGACATGATGGACGAGACGGTCGACCTGATCCTGCTCTACGAGGTCGCGACGCTCCCGCCGGAGCTGTCCGAGCAGGTGGAGGTCATCCAGCGCTGCGCCGAGCTCACGGCCGACGCGATGCCGCGGCTGCGCTCCATGAAGTCGCTCGACGACTACTGGATCGAGATCAACCGGCTCGAGAACGCCGGCGACCGCAACCACCGGCGCACGCTCGCGAAGCTCTTCTCCGGCGAGTTCAAGACCATCGAAGTCCTCAAGCTCAAGGACATCGTCGAGTCCCTCGAGGGCGCCATCGACGCCTTCGAGAAGGTCGCGAACACCGTGGAGCAGATCGCCGTCAAGGAAGGCTGACCCGCCTCGTGGATGCCATCTTGCTGATGGTGATCGCGGTCGTGGTGATCGCCCTGGTGTTCGACTACACCAACGGGTTCCACGACGCTGCCAACGCGATCGCCACCTCCGTGTCGACCCGCGCCCTCACCCCGCGCATCGCACTGGCCATGGCCGCGATCCTCAACTTCGTCGGCGCACTGCTGGGCGTCGGGGTGGCCCAGACGATCCAGGGCATCATCCGGATCGAGGAGGCCACCACATCGGGGGCTGAGCTCGACCGCATCCACGCCCTGACCATCGTCGCCGCCGCGCTGATCGGCGCGATCACGTGGAACCTCATCACCTGGTACTTCGGCATTCCCAGCTCCTCGTCGCACGCCCTGATCGGCGGCATCGTGGGCGCCGGGCTCGCCAGCGCCACGACCGTCGAGTGGCAGACGCTCGTCGACAAGGTGGCCATCCCGATGATCGCCTCGCCGCTCATCGGGTTCCTCGGTGCGTTCGTGCTGATGACCGCCATCATGTGGCTGTTCCGCAAGGCGAAGCCCAACCGCGTCAACCGTGGCTTCCGGCTCGCGCAGACTGTCTCGGCCGCGGGCATGTCGCTCGGTCACGGCCTCCAGGACGCCCAGAAGACGATGGGTGTGATCGTGCTCGCCCTGGTCGCCGGCGGCTACGAGGACGGCGAGACCGTGCCGCTGTGGGTGATCGTCGCCGCCGCCCTCGCCATCGCGGCCGGCACCTACTCGGGCGGTTGGCGGATCATGCGCACGCTCGGGCGCAAGATCATCGACCTCGACCCGCCCCGCGGCTTCGCAGCCGAGGGCGTCGCGGCGACGGTGCTCTACGTCATGGCGATGGGCCTGCACGCGCCGGTCTCGACCACGCACACGATCACCTCGGCCATCATGGGGTCCGGCGCGACGAAGCGGTTCAGCGCCGTCCGCTGGGGCGTGGCGCGCGGGATCGTGGTCGCCTGGATCGTCACCATCCCCGCCGCGGCCGCCGTCGCGGTCGGCACCTACTTCGCGCTCGCCGCGGTGATCCCGGGGAACTGATCACTCGAAGGTGAGGCTGTAGCCGCGGCCGCGGATGCGTCGGACGACGGCCACCCCGTCCAGTCGTCCCCGCAGCCGCGCGACGTGCATGGCGATGGTGTTGCCGCCGGGTCGCTTGCCGGTCGTGCCCCACAGCGCCTCGCGCAGCTCCTCGTCGGTGACCACGCCCGGCGCGTGCAGCATCAGGGCACGCAGCAGCTCGAACTCCTTCAGCGGCAGGTCGCCGATCCGCTCTCCGTGGACCCGCACGCTGTACGCGGCCGCGTCGAGCTCGATCGGGCCGGCCTCGACGCGCGCGTGGTCGGCGAGCGACCGTGGTCCGTGGGCGAGCAGCTCCCAGAGGTGCTCCGGCGGATAGGGCCGGAGCACCACGGCGGAGGCGCCGGCCAGCATCAGCGCACCGAGCTGCCCGGAGGGCGCGGAGGCGACGTCCGCCGCCCCCGCGATGACGTACGGCGACCCGTGCCGCCGGATGACGCCCACGAACTCCGCGGCGGGGATGCCCGGCGCGTCCGGCGCCACGACGACGCCGAGGGGGTCGGTGCGACCGAACGCGACCAGCCCATCGGTGGTCGACCGGACCCAGGTGACGTGGATGCCGCGCCCGGCCATCGCGTCCGCGAGGGCTCCACCGTCGTCGTCGGGATCGACGACGAGGAGCTGTGCGCCTGCAGTCTCCGCCCAGCGGTGCAGGTAGGCGCGGACGGCCTGCTGACGCGACTCCGAGCGGCGGGCTCCCGAGCGCCCGTCCGCGGTGATCATCGGCGTCGGCTCAGCCGAACCGGCCCGAGATGTAGGCCTCGGTGGACGGGTCGTCGGGGTTGGCGAACATCTTCTTCGTGGAGTTGAACTCGACCAGGTGACCGGGCTCGCCGGTCGCTTTGAGGTTGAAGAACCCGGTCTCGTCCGACACCCGAGCCGCCTGCTGCATGTTGTGGGTCACGATCACGATCGTGTAGTCGTTCTTCAGCTCGTGGATCAGGTCCTCGATCGCCGAGGTGGAGATGGGATCCAGCGCCGAGCACGGCTCGTCCATCAGCAGCACCTGCGGCTGCACGGCGATGGCGCGCGCGATGCAGAGGCGCTGCTGCTGACCGCCCGAGAGCCCGGCGCCCGGCTTGTCGAGGCGGTCCTTCACCTCGTTCCAGAGGTTCGCGCCGCGCAGCGACCGCTCGACGATCGCGTCGGCGTCCGCCTTCTTGATCCGCTTGGAGTTGAGCCGGTTGCCCGCGAGCACGTTCTCGTAGATGGACATGGTCGGGAACGGGTTGGGCCGCTGGAACACCATGCCGATCTGGCGGCGCACCGCCACCGGGTCGACGGCGGGGTCGTAGAGGTCCTGGCCCTCCATGACGACCTTGCCCTCGACCCGCGCTCGCGGGATCACCTCGTGCATCCGGTTCAGCGACCGCAGGAACGTGGACTTGCCGCAGCCGGACGGCCCGATGAAGGCGGTGACCGACCGCGCCCGGATCGTCATGTTGACGTCCTGCACGGCCAGGAAGTCGCCGTAGTAGATGTTCAGGTTCGAGACGTCGATGCTCTTGGCCATGTCAGTTCAGTTCCTTGCTGGTGCGTGCAGGTGCGGGGCTGCCGGTCATTTGCCGGACTTCGGCGCGAAGAAGCTGCCGACCAGCCGCGCCGCCACGTTGAGGGTCATGACGATGAGAATGAGGACGAGGGCGGCGCCCCAGACCCGGTCGAACCAGATCTCGCCGTACTTGAAGTGCGAGGTCTGCGACAGGGACTGGAAGATGAAGACGGGCAGGGTCTGCACGGCCCCGTCGAACGGGTTCCAGTTGGTGGCTCGCGCGGTGCCGAGGATGAGCAGCAGCGGAGCCGTCTCGCCCGCGACCCGGGCGATCGCCAGGGTCACGCCGGTGACGATGCCGGCGACGGCCGTCGGCAGCACCAC
Source organism: Nocardioides proteolyticus (assembly GCF_051280635.3). Classification (NCBI taxonomy): domain Bacteria; kingdom Bacillati; phylum Actinomycetota; class Actinomycetes; order Propionibacteriales; family Nocardioidaceae; genus Nocardioides; species Nocardioides proteolyticus. The sequence goes on from NZ_JBNBPO030000013.1 coordinate 10,871, forward strand.
CTTGATGATGGTGCGCCACTTCGGCACGCCCAGGGCGTACGACGCCTCGCGGAGGTCGGCGGGGACCAGCTTGAGCATCTCCTCGACCGCGCGGATGACGGTGGGCAGCATCAGCAGCGACAGCGCGACGCCGCCGCCGATGCCCAGCCGTGGCAGGTCGTCGCCGGTGACCACCTGGAAGAAGGCGACGGCGAAGAGGCCCGCGACGATGGACGGGATGCCGGTCATCACGTCGACGAGGAAGGTGATGATCGAGGCGAGCTTGCTGCCCTCGCCGTACTCCACCAGCCAGATCGCCGTGAGCAGGCCGACCGGGACCGCGATCAGCGCGGCGATCAGGGTCACCAGGAAGGTGCCGGCGATCGCGTGGGCGATGCCGCCGCCCTCGCCGAGGAGCGCCCGCCCGGTCATGTCGCTGGTCAGGAAGTCGGGAGTCAGCACCGGCGCGCCCCTGACCACGACGGTCACGACCAGGCTGACCAGCGGGATCATGGCCAGCACGAACGCGGTCCACATCAGGGCACCCATCGCGTGGTCAACCGCGGAGCGGCGCCCCTCGACGACCGCGGTCCACGCCGGGTAGGCGATCATGAGGACGAGCCAGGCCACGATCACCGTCGTCGCCAGGCCCCGGCCGGTCAGGACGGCCACCAGGCCGCCGGCGGCGAGCGCGACGGCTGCCACGAGGACGACCGCGAACCGCGGCAGCGTGCCGCGCCGGGCGTCGGGGTCGGCCAGCAGCGAGCCGGGCGGGGTCCCGTCGAGCTCGTCGAGCCTCGGGTCGGAGAGTTGCTCGGTCATCTGATCAGCCCTTGTTCACGCCGCGGGTGGCGATCCAGCGGCCCAGGAAGTTGACGAGGAACGTGAGCACGAAGAGCGCCAGCCCGGCGAAGATCAGCACGTTGGTCTTCAGACCGGCGGCGTTCGCGTACTGGTTGGCGATGAAGGCGGCGACGGTGTTGGAGTTGTCGGCGCCGATCACGCTCCAGTTGATGGTGGCGCCGGTCGCCGAGAGCACCATGGCCACGGCCATCGTCTCGCCCAGCGCGCGGCCCAGGCCGAGCAGCAGGGCGGCGACCATGCCGGACCGGGCGTAGGGCAGCACGGCGTAGCGGATCATCTCCCAGCGGGTGGCGCCCAGCGCCAGCGCGGCCTCCTCGTGCGCGCGCGGCGTCTGCGCGAAGACCTCGCGCATGATCGCGGTCACGATGGGGAGCGCCATCAGGGCGAGCACGACGGCGGCGGTGAGGAGCGTCTTCCCGGTGTTGCTGGCCGGGCCGTCGAAGAGCGGGATCCATCCCAGCCAGCGCGCCAGCCCGTCGTGCAGCGGCTTGAGGTAGTCCGAGAGCACCGACAGGCCCCAGAGCCCGAACACCACGCTCGGCACGGCCGCCAGCAGGTCCACCAGGAACCCGACCGGCTTGGCGATGCGGCGCGGTGCGTAGTGCGAGATCACCAGCGCGAGCCCGATCGCCAGGGGGGTGACGATCAGCATCGCGAGGATCGACACCAGGATCGTGCCGAACAGGAGCGGCAGCACGAGGTCCCAGACGTTGGGCTTCTCGTAGGCGAGCTCGTCGTGGGCGTCCAGCGCCGGCAGGCCCTGCAGCAGCAGGAAGATCGCCACCCCGGCGAGGAAGGCGATGACCAGCAGCGCCGCGCCGAGCGCGGCGGTGCGGAAGACGTTGTCACCGACACGGGTCGACGTGGCGTCGTGGTGGGGCAGGTCGGGTGGCGCGTCGATCGTGGCGCTCACGGGTTCCTCCGGGTCGAGGTGGTGGAACAGCGCGAGCAGGGGGCGGGCGTGGCGCCCGTCCCCTGCTCGTCTGCTGCGGACGGTGTCAGGACGCCGAGATCTTCTCGATGATGCCCTGCGCCTCGGACTGGAGGTCCTCGGCGAGCGGCGCGGATCCCGCCTCCTCCTTGGCCAGCTCCTGGCCCTCGTCGGAGACGACGTACTCGAGGTAGGCCTTGACCATGTCGGCGGTGTTCTCGTCGTCGTAGCTCTGGCAGGCCAGCAGGTACGACGTCAGCACGATCGGGTACGTGCCCTCCTCCTGCGTGGTGAAGTCGAGGTCGACCGCCATGTCGACGTCGGACCGGCCCTCGACGCGGGGGGAGACCTCGAGGATGCGCGCAGCGGCCTCGGGGCTGGGGGCGACGAACTCCTCGCCGACGCCGACGTTGGCCTGCGCGAGGCCACCCGCCTGGCTGGCGTCCGCGTAGCCGATGGTGTTGGCGTTGCGGGTGACGGTGTCGACCACACCCGAGGTGCCCTTGCCGGCGTCGTCGCCGGTGATCTCCTCGGGCCAGATCTCGATCGAGCCGTGGGTCCACACGTCGGGCGCGACGGCGGCGAGGTAGTCGGTGAAGTTGCCGGTGGTGCCCGACTCGTCGGAGCGGTGCACGGCGGTGATGTTCTCGTCGGGCAGGTCTGCGCCCTCGTTGTCGGCGACGATGGCCGGGTCGTTCCACTTCTTGATCTCACCGGCGAAGATCCCGGCGAGGACCTCGGGCGAGAGGTTCAGCTCGTCGACGCCCTCGACGTTGTAGACCACGGCGATCGGCGAGACGTAGTTGGGGATCTCGATCGGCTCAGAGCCACAGGTCTCCGTCGCGGTCGCGAGCTCCTCGTCCGCGAGGTAGGAGTCGGAGCCGGCGAACGGGAAGGCACCGGACGCGAAGTTCTCGCGGCCGCCGCCGGAGCCGATCGGGTCGTAGTTGATGGTGACGTCGGGAGCGATCTCGCTGAAGCCGACGATCCAGGCGTTCTGCGCCGACTCCTGGGAGGACGCGCCGCCGACGCTCAGCTCGCCGGAGAGCTCAGCGGCGTCGGTGCTGCCGCTCCCACCCTCGTCGTCGGAGGAACCGCAGGCGGTCAGGGTCAGGGCCAGAGCGGCGACACCCGGGACGACTGCGCGTCGAATGGACTTGAAGTTCAAGGACTTGCCTCTCAGAGCTGAGGGGCGTTGCTCGGCCCCCCGATGCGTACTCGGACGCCACAGACGCTAGGAAGCGTCGGTAACACGACTCCCCGGCCGATCTGAACGGGCGGTGAACAGTGGCGGTCACCGCGGGGGCGCCGGGTGGCGGTCGTCTCACCGGTCGTACGGACGCCCGCCCCGCCGTCAGCGCAGGCTGTGTCGCTCGACCGCGACGACCGACCCCTTGCGCACGTGCAGGACCAGCATCTCGGCCTTCTCCAGCGGGTGGGTCCGCTCCGGGATCCGGAGGCCCGCGGCGTCGTACACGAGAGGGAGGACGGGGCGATGGGTGCACAGCACGGCGCCCTGGCCGCAGTGGAAGAGCTCGTCGACGACGTCGTTCACCAGCGCCTCGGTGGCCTTCTCCTCGCTCAGCTCGGGGCGCAGCTCGACCGGGTAGCCGGTCATGTCGGCGTAGGGCTGCACCGTCTGCACGCAGCGGGTGCTGCTGGAGGTGACGATGCGGGTCACGTCGTAGGCGGCGAGGACCGGCACCAGTCGGTCGGACTCGACCTCGCCGGCCTTGAGCAGCGGGCGCGCCGCGTCGTCGGCGCGCCACGCGTCGCGCGAGCGGGCCCTGGCGTGCCGCAGCACCACGACGGCACGGGTCTTGCGACGCACCTTGAGCGCCTCGGCGAGGGTGCCGCGGTCGTGCACGTAGCTGAGCCGCTCGGCCGCCTCGTCGAGGGGCACCCACGCCACCTGGTCGATCTCGTCGTTGGGGCGGTAGGCCGAGACGTCGTCGTCCCCGACCACCCGGCCGGTCCAGTAGTGCACCGTCTTCGTCCGGCGCGCGACGGGGTAGCGCTGGGAGGCGAGCGGCGGTCCGAGCCGGATGTGCAGGCCGGTCTCCTCCGCCACCTCCCGGACCGCGGCGGCCGTGGGGTGCTCCCCTCGTTCGAGCTTGCCCTTGGGGAACGACCAGTCGTCGTACTTGGGCCGATGCACCAGGAGCACCTCCCGGCCGGGACGGAACGTGACCACGCCGGCGGCGAGGATGTCGGGCACGGCGCTAGTCTGCACTGTCCGACCGAGACGAGGGGAGTCGCCGCCAGATGCGCCGTCGCTGGATCCTCGCGCTCGGGCTCGTGCTGGTGCTCGTCGTCGTGGCCGTGGTCGTGTGGCTCGTGCAGCGCGACGACCGGACCCGCCTGGAGCGCGCGGTCGCACTCGCACCGGAGTCGTCGGTCAGGTTCAGCTGGACGGACTGGGCGGGCGTCCGCGACGAGGTCGGCGTCGACCTGTCGGCGGCGTCCTCGGTCGGGGAGCTCGACGACTTCCTCACCGACGCCTTCGACCGCGACCTGGCGGGCACCACCGCGCTGGTGGAGTCGGCGCCGACGATCCACAGCCAGCTGGGGTTCTCCCCCGCCACCATCGACTGGGAGCTCTTCGCCCAGGGCGAGAAGGGCGCGATCGTGATGGTCGGCCTGCCGGAGTCGTTCGACTACGACGCGCTTCGCGACCGGCTGCGCGAGGCCGGCTTCCCGGAGCCCGCAGAGGACGACGGGGTGTGGCGCGGGGGCGTCGACGTGCTCGAGCGGCTCGACGGGCCGGTCACGCCCGAGCTGGCCGCCGTGCAGATCGACGAGGATGCCGGCGTGCTGTACGGCAGCGACGACCCGGGGTACCTCGAGGACCGGGCCGACGCCGCCCGCGACGAGGCGGACGACGGCGTGGCCGACGTCGTCGGAGCCGTCGGCGGAGCCCTCAGCGCGACGGTCTACACCGGTGACCACGCCTGCGCCGCGCTCGCCATGAGCGAGGCGGAGCCGGCCGACCGCACCCGTGCGGCGGAGCTGGTCGACGCCGCCGGAGAGGTCCATCCCCTGCGCGGCTTCGCCATCGCCGAGCTGCCCGGCAACGACGTGCGGGTCGCGATGGCCTTCGAGACCGCGGACCAGGCGCAGACCGATGCGGACAGCCGCTCGGCGCTCGCCGCCGGCCCCGCGCCCGGCCAGGGCGGCTCGTTCCCCGACGTCTTCGAGCTCGGCAGGGTCGGCACCGAGGGACGCGTGCTCACCATGGAGCTCGACCCGGTGGACGACAGCTTCGTGGTCTCCGACCTCAACCACGGCCCGGTGCTGTTCGCCACCTGCTGACGCGGCGGCAGAGCGGGCCGGCGCGGGAGGCCCGGTCAGTTGTCGTCGTAGGAGCGGCTGACGCCCAGGATCCGGTCGATCTCCTCGAGCGGGAGGCGCTCCTCAGAGGCGCTGGCGGCGATGATCAGGTTGGTGGTGAGCTCCACCTCCACCATCAGGTCGCCGTCCTCGAGGGAGACGTCGAACTGGTCGCTCATCGCCTGCCTTCCCTCGACTGGATCGTGCACGGACCTCTGCTTCTATCTTCCCCCAGCGAGCAAGACCCAAACCGGGAAACTTCGGACAAATTGTTGGTGGGGCCCCGCCGAACGGCGAGGCCCCACCTGAAGACGCGAGGGTCTCCTCGATCAGCCGAGTGGGCTGGTCAGAGGGGACGGACGTTCTCGGCCTGGGGACCCTTGGGGCCCTGGGTCACGTCGAACTCGACCTTCTGGTTGTCCTCCAGGGACTTGTAGCCCTGGCTCTGGATGGCGGAGAAGTGCACGAAGACGTCGTCGCCGCCGCCCTCCTGCTCGATGAAGCCGAAGCCCTTCTCCGCGCTGAACCACTTGACGGTGCCCTGAGCCATGTTGCTCGTTACTCCTTGTGTCGGGGCGAGAGCCGCCACCTCGGCGGCCCGCAGCGGATGCGATGACACGTCGCTCCGACCCGTGATGGGACACCACAAACCAGATACGCCGTCGGCCACAGACTCCGCAGGCGTCGAACCTTGAGAACTGCATCCGCTGCGAGATGGACCTTACCAATCAGCGGCGACAGCGGAACTCCTCCGCCGGGCGAATCTCACCGATTGCGTGAAGGTTGCGCGACGCCGGCGTGACGGCCCCGGAAACGGCGGGCCGGGCTGCGGGGTTGAGCATTACCCTAGGGGGGTATAGTATGGTTCGCACGTCGCCCAGCACGAGGAGTCCCCCGATGACCGAGCATCCCCACGACGAGGCCCACGCCGGGCACCAGCACGGCTACATCCACAACAAGGACGACTACCTGAAGCGACTGCGCCGGATCGAGGGCCAGGCCCGCGGCCTCCAGCGGATGGTCGAGGACGAGAAGTACTGCATCGACATCCTGACCCAGGTCTCCGCCATGACCAAGGCGCTCCAGTCGGTGGCGCTGGGCCTGCTCGACGAGCACCTGGCCCACTGCGTCGTCGACGCTGCCCGCGAGGGCGGCCCGGAGGCGGAGGTCAAGCTCAAGGAGGCGTCCGACGCGATCGCCCGCCTCGTCCGCTCCTGACGCCCGCACCAGCACCCGGATCACCGATCACCACACCGGAAGGAACAGCAGCATCATGAGCCAGACCCGTACCTACACCGTCACCGGCATGACCTGCGGCCACTGCGTCGCCTCGGTCACCGAGGAGGTCCGGGAGATCCCGGGCGTGGCCGACGTCGACGTCGTCCTCGAGACCGGAGCACTCACCGTCACCGCGGAGTCGGACCTCGACGACGCGGCCGTGAAGGCCGCCGTCGAGGAGGCCGGCTACCAGCTGGCATGAGCACCCCACTGCGCGTCGGCGGCTTCGTCGTGGCGCTGGTCGCGGTCCTCGGGATCGCGGTCGGCGTCGGACGGGCCGTCGGCCCGGTCGACGAGCCGGAGCCTGCCGACCACGGCGAGGACCACGGCGCCGCGGGAGGGACCGGCCACGGTGACGGGGACGCCGCGCCGGCGGCGGACTCCGTTCCCGCCGGGCTGATGACCTCGCAGGGCGGCTACACCCTCGCCCTCGCGGACCCGCACGCCCGCGCCGGCCAGGACGTGCCGGTCCGGTTCACCATCACCGGACCCGACGGGCGCCCGGTCACCGAGTTCGACGTCGAGCACGAGAAGCGGCTGCACCTGATCGCCGTACGGCGCGACCACACCGGCTTCCAGCACGTCCATCCCCAGATGCGCGGCGACGGCACCTGGTCCACGCGGCTGGACCTGACCCCCGGGTCCTGGCGGCTGTTCGCCGACTTCAGGGCCACCGGCGCCGAGGCGCTCACCCTGGGCGCCGACCTCGCCGTGCCCGGCGACCACGCCCCGGTCGCGCCGGCGCCGGTGAGCCGCACCGCGCAGGTCGACGGCTACACCGTCACCCTCGACGGCGACCTCGCGGCGGGCGGCGACGCACGACTCACCCTGTCGGTGTCGCGGGACGGCCGACCGGTCACCGACCTGCAGCCCTACCTCGGGGCCTACGGGCACCTCGTGGCGCTCCGGGAGGGCGATCTGGCCTACCTGCACGTGCACCCCGACGGCACGCCGGGCGACGGCAGCACCCATCCCGGTCCCGACGTGGTCTTCCACGCCACCGTGCCGAGCGAGGGCCGCTACCGGCTCTACCTCGACTTCAAGCACGAGGGCGTCGTCCGGACCGCCGCGTTCACCGTGGCCGCGGGCGACCAGCCCGGCGCCCAGCCGACCGCGTCACCCAGCGGCCCTGACGACCAGGGCGACGGACCCGGCGACGAGCACGGCGACGACCACGGCCACTGATCCACCACCACACAGACAGCTTCGAGAGAGGCAGAGGTGAGCACCGCATGAGCCCCGGAACGAGCACCATGGAGCAGCAACCCGGCACCGGCACGGCGCAGGTCGAGCTGGAGATCAGCGGGATGACCTGCGCCTCCTGCGCCAACCGGATCGAGCGCAAGCTCAACAAGCTCGACGGCGTCACCGCGACCGTGAACTACGCCACCGAGAAGGCGAAGGTGCAGTTCCCGGTCGAGGTGTCCCCCGAGGACCTGGTGCGCACCGTCGAGCAGGCCGGCTACGGCGCGGCACTCCCGCGGCCCGCCGGCGATGAGCCGGCCGACCGCGAGGCGGCGTACGACGACCCGACCCGCCGGCTGCGCGAGCGGCTGCTGATCTCGGCGGCGCTCACCGTGCCGGTCATCGCGCTGGCGATGGTGCCGGCCTGGCAGTTCGAGTTCTGGCAGTGGCTGTCGTTCACCCTCGCCGCGCCGGTCGTCGCGTGGGGGGCCTGGCCCTTCCACAAGGCGGCGTGGACCAACCTGCGCCACGGCACGACGACCATGGACACGCTCGTCTCGATGGGCACCCTCGCCGCCTTCGGCTGGTCCGTCTACGCGCTGTTCTGGGGCACCGCCGGGACACCCGGGATGACCCACCCCTTCGAGCTCGCCATCGAACGCACCGACGGCTCCGGCAACATCTATCTCGAGGCGGCGGCCGGCGTCACCACGTTCATCCTCGCCGGACGCTACTTCGAGGCACGGTCGAAGCGGCGCGCCGGCGCCGCGCTCCGCGCGCTGCTGGAGCTCGGCGCCAAGGAGGTCGCCGTGCTCCGGGAGACACCGGGCGGCACGGTGGAGGAGCGGATCCCGACCGAGCAGCTCACGGTGGGCACGCGGTTCGTCGTACGCCCAGGGGAGAAGGTGGCCACCGACGGCGTGGTCGAGGAGGGCACCTCCGCGGTCGACGCCTCGATGCTCACCGGCGAGTCGGTGCCGGTCGAGGTGGCGCCCGGCGACACCGTCGTGGGGGCCACCGTGAACGCCGGCGGGCGGCTCGTCGTCCGGGCCACCCGGGTCGGCAGCGACACCCAGCTGGCGCAGATGGCGCGGCTGGTCGAGGACGCCCAGAACGGCAAGGCGCAGGTCCAGCGACTGGCCGACCGGATCTCGGGCATCTTCGTCCCGATCGTGATCGGTCTCGCCGTCGCGACCCTCGGGTTCTGGGTCGGCGCCGACGCCGGCCTGGCGACGGCCTTCACCGCCGCGGTCTCGGTCCTGATCATCGCCTGCCCGTGCGCACTGGGGCTGGCGACGCCCACCGCGTTGATGGTGGGCACCGGCCGCGGAGCCCAGCTGGGCATCCTGATCAAGGGCCCGGAGGTGCTGGAGTCGACCCGCGAGATCGACACGGTCGTGCTCGACAAGACCGGCACGGTCACCACCGGCCAGATGACCCTGCGCGACGTCGTCGCCGCCGACGGCGAGGACCGCGACGAGGTGCTCCGGCTGGCCGGCGCGGTCGAGGACGCCTCCGAGCACCCGATTGCGCAGGCGATCGCCACCGGCGCCCGCGACCGGCTCGGCGCGCTGCCGCCGGTCGAGGACTTCGCCAACCTGGAGGGGCTCGGCGTCCAGGGCGTCGTCGCCGGCGACGGAGCCGGCGACGGGGCTGGGAACGGCGCCACCAGCCACGCCGTGCTGGTCGGGCGGCCACGGTTGCTGGAGGAGTGGTCGCAGCCGCTCCCGACGGAGCTGGTGGAGGCGATGGCCTCCGCGCAGCGGTCGGGCGGCACGGCGGTGGCCGTCGGCTGGGACGGCAGGGCCCGGGGCGTGGTCGTCGTGGCCGACGCGGTCAAGCCGACCTCCCGGGAGGCGATCGACCGGCTCCGCGGACTCGGGCTGCGCCCCGTGCTGCTCACCGGCGACAACGACGCGGTGGCCCGCGCCGTCGCGGACGAGGTCGGGATCCCCGCCGACTCGGTGATCGCCGACGTGCTGCCCGCCGACAAGGTCGACGTGGTGAAGCGACTGCAGGGCGACGGCAGGGTCGTCGCCATGGTGGGCGACGGCGTCAACGACGCGGCCGCGCTCGCCCAGGCCGACCTCGGCCTGGCGATGGGCACCGGCACCGACGTGGCGATCGAGGCCAGCGACCTCACCCTGGTGCGGGGCGACCTGAGGGTCGCGGCCGACGCGATCCGGCTGTCCCGGCGGACCCTGGCCACGATCAAGGGCAACCTCTTCTGGGCCTTCGCCTACAACGTCGCCGCCCTGCCGCTCGCCGCCGCCGGCCTGCTCAACCCGATGCTGGCCGGAGCCGCGATGGCCTTCTCGTCGGTGTTCGTGGTGAGCAACAGCCTGCGGCTGAGGCGGTTCCACGCCCAGGGCTGAGCCCGCCACCGCGCAGCGCCCCGGTGCCCGCTGGGCACCGGGGCGCTGTGCGTTGCGCGGTCGGCCGGCTCAGACGGTGTGACTGCCGGCGGCGGGGGTCGTGTGGGTGCCGCCCTGATGGCCGCGCGCCTCGTCGGCGTCGTCGTCGAAGTACTCCCGGCTGCCGAGCTTGGCGAGGCCCCGGCTGATCAGGTATCCGATCGTCAGCCAGGTGATGTAGCGCCAGGCCTCCTGCGCGCCGAAGTCGGAGCCGTCGGCGACGGCGGAGGCGATCAGGATGCCCAGGAGCACCACGAGGAAGATCGGCAGCTCGGAGGTCTTGTAGGACGCCTTGGTCTCGGTGCTGATGCGCCGAGCGGAACGGACGGGATTTCCGGAAGTGGACATGGCTACCCAGTACCCGGACGGCGACCCTGAGATACCGCTGAGAATGTCACACCGGTGGACCCGGATGAACTGGCGGAGGTTCGACCGAGCCGGGTCGGCCCGGTCAGCGACCGGGGCCGTCGCGCGGGTCCAGAGCGCGGCCGAACCCGCCGCCGACGCCGCCCCATCCGCCCCCGCGGCTGCCCCAGTGGCCGACGACGGCACCGCCCAGCAGCGATCCGAAGATGCCGCCCAGCACGAGTGCGCCCGGGTTGACCACGCCGATGGTCCCGAGCTGGCCGCCCGCTGCCCCGTGCGGGTGACCGTCCCAGGCCACGACCTCGCCCTCGGCGATGGCCAGCGCCAGCTCGGCGTGCTCCTCCGCCTCGTCGAGCAGTCGTACGGCGACGGCCGGGTCGTCGCCGACGCGCTCCAGCGCCGTGCGGAGCAGCCGGTCGGCCTCCGCGATGTGCGTGCGGGCCTCCGGGCCGATCGCGCCCCGCCGGCTCTGCACCAGAGCATCCACCTCCTCGACGAACGACCCGACCTGGGCGATGCGCTCGTCGAGCAGCTCCAGGTGGCGGGCCCGGTCGCGTCCGGACCGGCGGTAGCGCTCCAGCGCCGCGTCGAGCTCCTGCTCGGCGCGCACGAGACGGCGCAGCGCACCGAGCGGGTCACGCTGGTCACGCGCCTCCCGGGCCGCCTCGATCGCCGCCTGGGCCTCGGCCGCCGCGGTCCGGGTGCGCTCGTCACCGGCCCCGAGGCGTCGTACGTCGGCCAGGTCGTCGGTGAGCGAGGCGACCGCGCGGTCGATGCGGTCGGGGGCGGAGGCGAGCTCCTCGCGGACCCGGGTGACCGCGTCGAGCAGGATCTCGGCCTGGCCGACGGCCTCCTCGGCAGCGCGGAACGGCGCCACCGCGGCCGACCGGTCGCCGCTCGACACGCGGCCGTGGGCGGTGGACATGAACCCGTCGGCCGAGGCGAGCAGGTGCCGGGCCTGCTCCACGTTGCCACGCACCGTCCCGAGCGCCGACGGGCCGTGGTCCTCGGCGATGGCGGCCAGCTCCCGCTCCGCTGTCGGAAGCCGGGAACGCACGCCCTCCGCACGTCGGCGCAGGTCCTCAAGCAGCCACGGCACCGTGGCCTCCAGGCTCCGGAGGCGCTCGAGCTCGCCCTCGCGGGCGGCGAGCGCACGGTCGGCGTCGGCGACGACGTCCAGGATCTCCTCCAGGCGCGCCCGCCAGCGGGTCAGGTCGAGGACGCCGGCGGCGGACTCGGCGTGCACCGTGCGCAGCAGGTGGAACGCGTCACGCGCCCGGGACCGGGCGTGGTCCAGGGTCTCTTGGAAGGGGCGGACGGCCTCCGGGTCGAGCTGCTGCTGGGCGTGGGCGAGCTCCTCGGCCGAGGAGCGGATGGCGTCGTCGAGGTCGACCAGCGCGGCCTCCACCCGCCGTTGCAGCTCCTCGTCGGCGGCGGCGGGCCGAGCCGGCTGGCGGGGAGGGGCTCCTCCGAAGGAGGGGACGGCCACCGTGGTGACGGCGAACCGGCGGCGCCGCGTGGCGGCGAGGAGCACCACGAGGCCGAGCGGGATGAACAGGCAGCACAGGAGGCCGCTGCCGCTCGCGACCACTCCCCCACCGCCGTCCCGCTGGGCGAGGGTGTCGGCGGCCGCGGCCGGCGCCGTACCGATCCAGAGGAGGGAGAGCAGCGCGACGACTGCTCCAGCGACGCGCACGGGTCCGCGCGACCGCTGGTACCGCGGTCCGATCATGGTGCCTCCACGGGACGACGTGCACCGCGGTGCCTGGCACCCCGGTGGTACCCCTGGCGGGCGCGCCGATCCGGTGACGGACTTTCAGTGGTGCGAGACGTCGCTGACACCGCGGGGCGCCTCGGCCCCACAGCATCCGTCGACGCAGTCGCCGACGGCATCCGGCGGGAGCGGTTCCCGTGGATCGTCGGCCTGAGCAGCGACCACGGGACCGCAGCCGCACGCGTCGCCGCGCCACGCCTCCCGGCCCTCCTTGACGGCCACGGCGGCGATCACCAGGCCGGCGACCGGGTCGGCCCAGGACCAGCCGAGGCCGGCGTTCAGCAGCAGGCCGGCGAGGAGCACCGCGGAGAGGTAGGTGCACAGCAGCGTCTGGGTGGAGTCCGCGACGACCGCGTTGGAGCCGAGCGCGCGGCCGGTGCGGCGCTGGGCCCACGACAGGAACGGCATCACGGCCAGCGAAGCGACGGCGAGGCCGATCCCGACCGGGGACGACTCGGGCTGGTGGCCGCTCGCGAGGGCGCGGATGGACTCGAAGGTGACGTAGCCGGCCAGCGCGAAGAACGAGGCGGCCATCAGGCGCAGCGCCTGCCGCTCCCGGGACGCGGGCAGGCGGTGCCGGAACTGCCAGAGGATGATCAGGCCGCTGGACACCTCGACCACCGAGTCGAGCCCGAACCCGACCAGCGCCACCGACCCCGCCACCAGCCCGGCGGCGATCGCCACCACCGCCTCGATTCCGTTGTAGGCCACCGAGGCACCGGCAAGCAGCTGGGCCCGCCGTCCCAGCCGGCTCCGCTCGGCCTCGCTGAGGTCGGTTGCAGCGTGCACGTGGGCCGCCATCACACCTCCTCGGCCGCGTCGGCGGGGCCCGACGCGGCGCCGTACGTGGGGCACAGCACGACCGCGTCACCGGTCACCGCGAGCAGTCGTTCGGCAGCGGCGAGGACGTCGATCACCGCGTCGTGGTGCGCGAGCGCGAAGACCGACGCCCGCCCCACCGGACGCGACGTCACCAGCCCACAGTCCCGGAGACACGCGAGGTGCTTCGACACCGTGCTCTGCGCCAGCCCCAGGTGGGCGGTCAGGTCGACCACCCGGTGCTCACCGAGCGCGAGGTGGCGCAGGATCGCCAGGCGGGACGGGTCGGAGAGCCCGTGGAAAAGGCAGGAGGCAGCCTCGAGCGCCACCGTCTCGTCGATCGACGGCCCGCTCTCGGCCCGCATTTTCATCGCCATGCCGCGATGATATCGACACGGGGTAGCCGATGTCGACCGCCGCCATCCCGCCCGTCTCGACCCGGCATACTGAGGACCGGCCACGGACCGTGCACGGTCCCGGGACAGGAGAGGTCGCTCTCGCCGGGACCGATCGCCCGACCGCTGCCCGGGCCCCTAGCTCAATTGGCAGAGCTGAGGACTTTTAATCCTTAGGTTGTGGGTTCGAGTCCCACGGGGCCTACCGCACGAGAACCCTCACCCGCGGCCGCTGCAGTCCGCGCACAGGCCGACCAGCTCGACGGTGTGGCTGACGTCGGAGAAGCCGTGGTCCTCGCCGACCGAGTGGGCCCACTTCTCCACGGCGGAGCCGGTGATCTCCACGGTGCGGCCGCACGAGCGGCAGACCAGGTGGTGGTGGTGCGACGGGCTGCAACGCCGGTACGTCGCCTCGCCGGCCGGGTTGTGGCGGACGTCCACCTCGCCCGCCTCCGCCATCGCCTGGAGGGTGCGGTAGACCGTCGCGAGACCGACCTTCTCCCCCGACTGCCGCACGCTGTCGTGGACCTCCTGGGCGCTCTGGAAGTCGGGCGCCTCGCGCAGGGCGTCGGTGATCGCCAGCCGCTGGCGCGTCGGGCGCAGCGCGGTCGGACGTTCGTCGGTGCCGGTCACCAGACCTCCGTGGAGTCGGGAATCGGTCTCAAATCTAGCGCGCGGCAAGGCACTCACCGACCTGCCCACCGTGGGGACCGCCGCCCGCCCGTGCCGACCGGTCCAGTCAACGCGGCGGCGCCGAGGGCGGACCGGGGTTACCCTGACTGGCGGGAGAGGGAGAGGGAGGACTTCGTCATGGGGAGCAATGACGAGTTCGGGCCCGACACGGAGTCGATCCGTGCCTGGCTCGCCAAGCGCGCGACGTACGCCGACGACGTCCGGATCGTCGGCACGCCCCGCGGGAGCGTGGCTGCGCCCGAGCCGCCCTCCGAGCCGTCCCCCGAGCCGTCCCCCGAGCCGCCCCCGGAGCCGTCAGCGGCGGCTCCGGCCGACCCGTCGCCTCCGGCCCCCTCCGCTCGTTCAGAGGACATGACGAGCGACCACGGCGCCGCGGCGCAGACACCCACCGCGGTGCGGCCGCGCCATGCCGCCGGTCCCCGGCACGCCGCGCCGCGTCCCGCCGCCGGTCCCGACAGCGTCGACGCAGGCCGATCGGTCCTCGCCGCCCTGGGGGTCGAGGCTCCCGCGACGCCGGCGGCCGAGCCCCCTCCCGCCGGCGCCGACGCCGCGAAGGCCGTCCTCGACGCGCTGCACGCCGACCCCGTCGCCCAACCCACCGACCGCCCCCGGCCCGCCGCCGCGCCGCGGACGGCGCCGGAGACCGCGCACAGCACGTGGCAGCCGCGACCGCGGCCCACCCCTCCCGCGGCCGCTCCGCCGGTCGCCCGGCCCGCCGACGTACCGCCCGCGACCGTGCAGGTCGGACGCTGGACCGAGCCGGTGGACAACCTCACCGCCCAGCAGGCCACCACCGACGCCGACTTCCCCCCGCGCTCGGGTGTGCGTCGCGCGCTGTCGCTGATCCTCCTGCTCGCGCTGGCCGCGACCGCCGGGGCGTCCTACCTCGCCTGGGAGGACCGGAGCGTCGCCACCATCGGCATGGCGGTCACCCTCGCGGTGCTGACCCTGGTCGTGTGGGCCGCGCGCGCCGGCTGCACCACCACGAGTCTGTCGATCCGGCGCGGACAGCTGACGGTGCGGCGCGGCGGACAGACCGATGTCGTCGACCTCGCCAGCCAGCACACCCCGATCGCGATCGTCGGTGAGCCCGGCCAACGTCGGTGGCGGGTGCTCGTCGAGCGGCACGGCCTCCCGCTGGTCGTGATCTCGCCCGGCATGGTGGATCCGCACTGGTTCACCACGGCGCTCTACCGCGTCCGCCCCGACCTGCGCCCGGCGGCGCAGCGGCCGGTGGCTGACGAGGAGACGGACGCGACCGAGAGCCAGGACGCCGACGCGGTCAGCCCAGCGCGGTGATCCAGTAGCGGAGCTTGCCGTTCCGCTGGTCCTCGAGGACGCCGCCGTTGCGCTCGATCGTCAGCCGCGACGCGGGGTTGTCGATGTCGCAGGTGACGAGCACCCGGTCGATGCCGAGCGCCGCCGCGCGCTGCACGCCGAGGCCGAGAGCAGCCTTGGCGTGACCCTGTCGGCGTGACGACGGCCGGATCGAGTAGCCGATGTGCCCGCCCTCCTCGAGCAGGAACCGGTTGAGCGTGTGGCGCAGGTGCAGGAAGCCGATCACCTCGTCGCCCTCCTCGCCTGCGCCCGCCGTGACCCAGAAGTACGACGACGGCACCCGCGTGCCGTCGAGGTCGGCCTGCGACGTGAGCTCGGTCATCAGCACGAACTCAGCGCACCCCGCCTCCGTGGGCACCGGGTCGTGGTCGAGGTTCCAGAAGCCGGAGCCGTGCAGGTCCGCCGTGCCCCCGAAGTCGTCGATCGTGGCGGCCCAGCTCTGCCACCAGCGGACGTCGGGCACCACCAGCGAGGTCATGGCGGCATCCCATCAGGCCACGGACCGCGGTCGCCACCGGGTTCTCTCCAGACCTTCTAGAACGTGTTCTACTCTGCTGCCATGAAGGCGTTCCCGCCGTTTCCACCCGACGACACCCCCGGCGAGGAGATCGAGCGCGAGGCCGCGCTGTGGCGCCCGTTCGCCCAGGCGGTCCGCGACCTGGTCGACGCGAGCGTCCGCACCGCCGTCGGCGAGGACGAGATCCGTGCCGCCCAGGCCGAGATCGAGGACGTCGTCGCGCGGCTGCGCAAGGAGCAGCTGCCTGCGACGCTCGGCGTGCTGCACCGGCCCAACGGACGGCGCCGGCCCTGGGGCAACCCGGTGATCGGCGTGCGCAACCCGATCGCCCCGCCGCTCGTCGTACGGAGCAGTCCCGAAGGGCGCGCGGAGAGCGACTTCCACTGCGGAGCGGCGTACGAGGGCCCGCCGGGACTCGTCCACGGCGGGGTCGTCTCGCTGGTGCTCGACCAGATGCTCGGCCAGGCCGTCGGCGCGGGCGGCAGGCCCGGGATGACCGGCACGCTGACCATCGTCTACCGCAGGGGCACGCCGCTCGGCGACCTGCGGGCCGAGGCCTGGATCGACCGGTACGACGAGGTGAAGACCTGGGCCAAGGGCCACCTGATCGGGCCCGACGGCGTGACCGCCGAGGCGGAGGGCGTCTTCATCCTGCCGCGGCAGGTGCGCGAGCAGCTCGCGGCGGCGCAGCGCGGCGAGGACGTGCCGCCGGTGCCGGGGCTGCGGATCTTCGAGTAGCGATCCCCGCCGGCCGGCTGGCCGGACGGCCGGCGGGTCGGCCTAGACCTTGACGCCCCGCTTGTTCTCGTCGCTGAGCCGCGCCTCCTCGATCGCCTGGGCCTCCAGCTCCTCGCGGCGCCGCTCGGCCTCGTCGTCGTGCAGCCCCGGCTCGGAGACCAGGTCGGTGGCGCCCCGCTCCAGCCGTTGCAGCGCCACCCGCGCGAAGATCTGCTGCTCGGTCGCGGTGCGCTCGGACCGGCCGGTGCCGATGAAGGAGACCGCCCACCGCAGCACCGCGGTGACCCGGTTCTTGAAGCCGGTCAGGTAGAAGAGGTGGACGACCAGCCACATCAGCCAGGCGATCACCCCGGTGAGGCGCAGCTTGCCGACCATCGCCACGGCGCGGAACCGGCTGATGATGGCCATCGAGCCCTTGTCGAAGTACTTGAACGGCGGCTGCCCGGGCTTGCCCTTGAGCCGGCCGTCGATCTCCTTGGCGGCGTACTTCGCACCCTGGATCGCGACCTGCGCGACGCCGGGGAGGTTGTCGAGCGCGATCATGTCGCCGACGACGAAGACCTCGGGGTAGCCGGGCAGCGTCAGGTCGGGGTTGACCGCGATCCGGCCCGCCCGGTCGAGCGGCGCGCCGGTCTGCTCGGAGAGGATCTTGCCGAGGGGGTTGGCCTGCACGCCGGCCGCCCACACCTTGGCGACCGCCTCGATGCGCTCCTCGCGACCGTCCTTGTACTTCACCACGAGGCCGCGCTCGTCGACCTGGGTGACCATCGCCCCGAGCATCACCTCGACGCCGAGGCCCTCGAGCTTCTCCTGGGTCCACCTCCCGAGCTTGGCGCCGAACGGCGGCAGCACCTGCGGCGCGGCGTCGACGAGGATCACCCGCGCCTGCCGGCTGCTGATCGCGCGGAAGTCACGGGTGAGGGTGCGGTGGGCGAGCTCGGCGATCTGGCCGGCCATCTCGACGCCGGTCGGCCCGGCGCCGACGACCACGAAGGTCAGCAGGTGGTCGACGTTCTCGCCGCGGGAGGCGCCGAGCTCGGCCATCTCGAACGCTCCGAAGATCCGGCCGCGCAGCTCGAGCGCGTCGTCGATGCTCTTCATGCCGGGGGCGTACTCGGCGAACTGGTCGTTGCCGAAGTAGGACTGCCCGGCCCCGGCGGCCACGAGCAGCGAGTCGTACGGCGTCACGAGCTCGCGCCCGAGCACGTGGGAGGTGACCAGGCGGCGCTCGAGGTCGATGTCGGTGACCTCACCGAGCAGCACCTGGGCGTTCTTCTGCGTCGCCAGCACCTCCCGGGTGGGCGGCGCGATCTCGCCCTCGGAGAGGATCCCGGTCGCGACCTGGTAGAGCAGCGGCTGGAAGAGGTGGTGGGTCGTCTTCGCGATCATGGTCACGTCGACGTCGGCCCTGCGGAGCGCCTTGGTGCCGAAGAGGCCGCCGAACCCGGATCCGATCACCACGACCTGGTGCCGGTCGGACCGGCGGACGAGCGCTCGGTCCGGTGTTCCGTCGCCTGCTGCCATGGCTTCCTCCTGTGAGCTTCGACGAGCTGTGGGAGAGGTGCGGTCGGCCGCGTCTCGACCTACGACCGGGGCCGGACCTCGGGGTCCGTCTGGTCCATTCTTCCGCTACCCGCCCAAGCCGCCCAACCCGGGCAGCCGTCTGGTCCGTCACAGGGCTCGCCGGGCCGGAACCGGATCCGGGTAAAAGTTCTTCGACCGAGCTGGTTTAGGGGGTCTTCGCGAGGGGTATCGCCCTCAGGATCGGACCTAGGACACCGACAAGACAAACAGACTCGGGCGCTGACACCCCGTGGAGGCCGCAGACGTGCCGCACCGGCAGACCCTGGAGCTGGGCCCCGGCCCGCGCAGCGTGCAGGACGCGCGCCGCTGGGTCGTCCGGGTGTGCCAGGCACTCGGGCGCGATGACCTCTGCGAGTGTGCCGAGCTCGCCATCTCCGAGCTGGTTACCAATGCGGTGCTCCACGGCGAGCCGCCGATCCGGATGCAGGTCCGCGGCACTCCCGAGCATCCCCGGTTCGAGGTGCACGACGCGTCCACGATCGCGCCGCAGCCGGCCACCGAGGCCGGCGGTTTCGACCTCGACGCGTTCGACCTCGACACCTTCGACACGCTGGACCCCGAGCAGCTCGCCGCGCTGACCACCGTCGGGCGCGGCCTCGACATCGTCGCCCGCGCCTCGGTGGCCTGGGGAGCCGAGATCGAGGAGGACGGCAAGGCCGTCTGGTTCGAGCCGTCCGGAGGCCTCTCCGAGTCCGCGGGGGCGCCCTACCAGCTGACGCACAGCGTGCCGCCGATGCCGGAGGAGCACACCCGGGTCGGCGAGGTCGCGGTCCAGATCAACGGCGTCCCGACGCTGGAGTTCGGCCGCTTCCAGCGGCACTACCGCGACCTGCGGCGCGAGATCCGGCTGCTCGCCCTCGCCCACCAGGACGACTACCCCCTGGCGAAGGTGCTCTCCGACCACTTCAACGCGCTCGAGCGCCCACTGCGGGCCAACATGGGCCGGGAGCAGGTCGACACCGCCCGCCGCGACGGCCAGGCCACCATCGACCTGCGCCTGCGCATGCCGCGGGAGGCGGCCCGCCAGATCGGCGGGCTGATCGACCTCCTCGACGCCGCCGACGAGTTCAGCCGTGCCCAGCGCCTGCTCACCGCGCCCCGCACGCCCGAGCAGCGGGCCTTCCAGATCTGGTTCCTGGGGGAGTTCCGGCGCCAGGCCGCCGGCGCGCCGCCGGTGCCGTGGCAGGGCGGGGCGGGCAGCGGCGCCCCTTCGAGCATCGCCACGTGAGGACGGCTCCACGGCTGTTGCTCGCCGTGGCCGCGGGGGGCAGCGTCGGTGGGCTGCTGAGGTACGCCGCCGGGCTGGCCGCGCCCGACGGTGACGGCTTTCCGTGGACCACCTTCGCGGTCAACGTCGTCGGCTCCGCACTGCTGGCCGGGCTGCTCCTGGTGCCGGCGGCCCGGCGTTCGCCGGTGTGGGCCGCGGCGCTGGGTCCCGGCCTGCTGGGCGGCTTCACCACCTTCTCCGCCACCTCCGAGCACGGACGCCACCTGCTGGCCGATGGCCGTCCCGCGCTGGCTGCCGCCTACCTGCTCGGCACGGCCGCGGCCTGCGCGCTGGCCGTGGTCGCGGTGGGGCGGATCGCGCCGGCCCTTCCCGCAGAGGACGAGCGGTGACCGCGGCGCTCGTGGCCGTCGGCACCGGATGTGGCGCGGCGCTGCGCTACCTGCTGGCGCAGCACCTCGACGGCAGGTGGCCCGGTGGGACGCTGGCCGCCAACACGATGGCGAGCCTGCTGCTCGGTGCGTGCGTCGGGTGGTCGGTCCAGGGAGCGGCCCTGGCGCTGGTGGGCGCCGGGTTCTGCGGCGGCCTGTCGACCTACTCCTCGCTCGCGGTGCAGACCCGCGACCTCGGCGCGGTGCGGGGCGCCGCCTACGCCGCGGTGACCGTCGTCGGCGGACTCGCCGCGTGCGCCGTCGGGTTCTGGCTCGCTCAGGCGTAGCCCAGCTCGTGCAGCCGTGCGTCGTCGATGCCGAAGTGGTGGGCGACCTCGTGCACCACGGTGATCCGCACCTCGCGGGCGAGGTCCTCGGCGTCCTCGCACATCGCCAGCAGCGGGCGGCGGAACAGGAAGATCCGGTCGGGCAGCTGCGGCAGCAGGGTGCCGTCGCGCTCGGTCAGCGCCACGCCGTCGTACAGCCCGAGCAGGTCGTCGGGCTCGTCCTCCGGTGGCTCGTCCTCGACCAGGACCACCACGTTGTGCACCAGCCGGGCGAGCTCCTCGGGGATCTCGTCGAGCGCCTGGTCCACGAGCGCGTCGAACTCCTCGGGACCCATCTCGACCGGCACGCCGCCATTGTGGCAGGGCGCAGGGCGCAGGCAGGGAGGGCGCAGGAAGGACGCAGGAGGAGGGAGAAAACGCACGACGCCCGGACCTGACGGTCCGGGCGTGCTGGCGACCCCGACGGGACTCGAACCCGCGGCCTCCGCCGTGACAGGGCGGCGCGCTAACCAACTGCGCTACGGGGCCAGGTTGCCTCGCCATGGTGACTGGCGGAGCGGTGGAACTCTAACCCATCGTCTCCTGCGCCTCCCAATCGGCGAGGGCGGCCGAGCGCCTCCGCACCCCCAACCGGATTCGAACCGGCGTACCCGCCGTGAAAGGGCGGTGTCCTGGGCCGCTAGACGATGGGGGCCCACCGCCCGGACGCGCCCCGGCGGCGTCGCCAGCATAGTCGCGGTGGCGGCGGCAGGCTCATCGGCCGGCGGACGGCGGGCGGACCGCCGGCGGACGGCCGGCTTGGTCCGACTTGGTCCGCTCTTGGTCCGCGATTCGCCTGCGGTTGACAGGAACCGTCACCAGAATGGAGCCGACACCGCCGGAGCGGTCAGCCGGCGACGTCATCCACGTATTGCCGAGCGATACGGGGCGCGGGCTCGGGCAGGCGCCGCCACAGGGGGGTTTGTGGCCGTCACGGCTGCGCGCTTCGTGGAGATGACCCCCCATGACCGACATCAGCTGTCGCACAGCATCCGACCACCCGCTCCGCCACCAAGGGCGGGCCCCGATCCGGGACCCGGCCACACCGGCGCCGTGGGCCGACGACATCCCGCGGCTCCCGACGTCGTACGTCGCCCGGCCGCACCTGACCCGGCGGCTCGCGCGGCTCGCGACGCTCACGGTGGTGGAGTCGCTGCCCGGGTTCGGGGCTCGCACCCTCCTGGCCGGCTGGACCCGCGAGGAGCGGGCGGCCGGCCGCCGGGTCGCCTGGCTGAGGGTGGCGGACGCACCCGGCGAGGACGAGCTGCTCGATCGCGTTCGCGACGCCCTCGGTCGCGCCGGCGCCGTCACCTCCGACCGGCGCGGCGCGGGCCACCGCGACGACCAGCGCTGGCTGCACCAGCTCGCGTCGGCCGACCAACCGGTGATCGTGGTCGTCGATGACGCCGACCGCCTGCCCCCGGCCTCCGCCGCGGCGCTCATGTCGCTGGCGCGCGTGCACACGGTGCACCTGGTCGTGCGGTGCCGGCCCGTGCACCCGTTCAAAGCGGCCGCCGGCCACGACGTGGAGTCCAACGTGGTGCATCCCGCCGATCTCGCCCTCCGGCCCGACGAGCTGCCTGCCTTCGCCGCCGCGTGGGGACACCGCCTCGACGAGGCGACGGCCGCCCGGCTCTACGACGCCGTCGGCGGCTGGGTGCTGCCCCTGCGGCTGGTGCTCGACGCGACTCCCTGCTGGGGCGACGATCTCGCGACGCACGCCGCCGACGACTTCCTGCGCCGCGAGGTGCTGCCCCAGGTCCTCGAGGACGGCCTGCTGGATGCAGCCATGCGCCTCTCGGTGCCCGCTGACCTCGACCCATTGCTCGCGCGGCGCCTGCTCGCCGCCCCCGACGACGAGGCTCCCGATGCGGTCCTGAGGCTCGAGCAGCGCGGACTCCTCTGGCCGACCGCCCGCACCGACGGCCAGCCGCGGTGGGTGCTGCCGACCCTGCTCCGTCGCACCCTGCGACGAGAGCTGGAGATCCGCGACCCCCGGACAGCGATCGCCGCCCACCGCACGGTCGCGCTGGTGCTCTCGGACCGCGCCACGCCGGCGGAGCTGGGCCGCCTCGCCCGGCACGCCCGGGCGGCCCAGGACTGGGGCCTGCTGACCGACCTCTGGCGCGAGCATGGCTGGACCCTCCTCGCCAGCGACCGCGACGCCTTCCAGGTCGCGTACGGCGGCTACGCGGCCGCCGACCTCGCGGCACTGACCGTGCCCGCGGCGCTCGCCGCCACCCTGAGCCGCACGGCACCCGGCGCGGACTGGATGACGCTGGTCGAGACGATGCTGCGCCACTACGCGCACGTCGGCGCCCGCTTCCTCAGCTCCGGCGACCCCGACCTGCCCACTGCCGACCTGGTGGACCTGCTCGTCGCCGCCGTCGTCGCCCAGCGCAACGACGGGCAGCTCGACGAGGCGGTCCTGACCGCGGGGCGACTCGAGGCGCTCACCAGCCGGCGACCGGTCGACGCCCCCGTGCCCGCCGACCAGGCCGCGTGGACCCACTTCCAGTGCGCGACGACCTACCTCCTCGCCGGCAGGCCGGGCGACGCCCATCGGATGGCCGTCGCGGCGTACGAGGCGGCACCCCGCTCACCCGTCGGCACCGGCACCGCCGGACTCCTGGCCGCTCTCAGCGCGTCCGGCGGGCACCGCCCCGAGGCCGAGCGGTGGCTCGAGGTGCACGGCCGGGCCGACCTGTCGGCGTACTGGGCCGCGCCGCTGGCCAAGCTGCCCGCACGGGCTGCGCGGGCGATGATCGCGATGGACGAGCTCGACGAGGCCACCGCCTCCGAGGAGCTCGCCGGCACCTCGCTCAGCTCCGACTACAACGGCATGTGGCCGGTGCTGCTGCTGGCCTGGGTGCGCCACGCCGTGCTGTTCGGCGAGCCGGTGACGATGCTGGCCCGGATCGACCACCTCGCGGACGTCCACTCGCGTCGCATCGGTGCGGCCGACGGCCTGGGCCGCCAGCTCCACGACCGCTGCCAGGCCGACCTCCTGCTGTCGCTCGGCGAGGTCGACCGGGCACGAGGGCTGCTCGACCGTGGTGTCCAGCTCATCCCGTGGCTGTTCGCCCCGGCAGCGCGGTTCCACCTGATCACCGGCGACCCGGCCCGAGCGGTCCGGGTGGCGCGGTCCGGGGTCTGGAACGACGCCGTCCCGGCGCGGGACCGGTTCGAGCTGCACATGATCTGCGCGCTGGCGCTCCACGCCCAGCGCAACCTCCCCGCGGCCACCGAGGAGTTCCGCCGCGCGCACGCGCTCGGGACACACACCGGCGGGCTCGAGCCCTACCTGCTGCTCGGGCCCGAACGGCTCGACGAGCTCCTCACGGCCAGCGGGCTCGACCTCCCGGCCGACGTACGGCGAAGGCTCGCCGGCCAGCGCCGGCCGTACCCCGAGTCGGTGTCGCTGGTCCGGCTGACGCCCCGGGAGCTGGTGGTGCTGCGGGAGATGGACCGCCACGCCACGGCCGCGGGCATCGCCCGGGCACAGAGCGTCTCGGTCAACACGGTCAAGAAGCAGATGGTGTCGGTCTACGCCAAGCTGGGCGTGCACGACCGCGCTGCGGCCCTGCTGCGTGCGCGGCGGCTCGGCCTGCTGCAGAGCAGGCCGCCCGGCTCGGGCTGACGGGGCGGCTGGTGGGTCCCGCATTCGGCGGCACCCCCTCCCTCCGGTAAGGTGTGGCCCTGCTCGGGCAGGTAGCTCAGTTGGTACGAGCGTCCGCCTGAAAAGTGGAAGGTCGGCGGTTCGACCCCGCCCCTGCCCACCGAGTGAGCGAAGGGCCCTGCCGGAGACGGTGGGGCCCTTCGTGTCTCTCGCGTGCGGACCGTCCTCCGGTCCCGGGTGCGTTCCCGTCGTTCGGGGTACCGCGACCGGCGAGACAGGAGGCGGGATGCGACCCAGATGGCAGGCGGGACCGGCCGAGCTGGTGCTGGTCCGGCACGGGGAGAGCATGGGCAACCGGGCCGACCACGAGGCGCGGCAGGCCGGTGCCGAGGAGCTCGACCTCAACGCGCGCGACGCGGACGTCGAGCTCTCCGACACCGGGCGGGAGCAGGCCCGTGCCCTGCGCGACTGGCTCGACGAGCGACCGGAGGAGGAGCGACCCACCGTGGTCATCTCCTCGCCCTATCGCCGCGCCGCGGGGACCGCGGCGCTCGCGGTGGAGGGCCTCGGCGTGGAGATCAGCCACGACGAGCGGCTCCGCGAGCGCGACCTCGGGGTCCTCGACGGGCTCACCGGCGCCGGCATCCGCGCTCGGCACCCGGAGGAGGCATCCCGGCGTGAGCGGCTCGGGAAGTTCTACTACCAGCCGCCCAGTGGCGAGAGCTGGGCCGACGTGGCCCAGCGGGTCCGCGGCCTGCTCACCGACCTCCGCTTCGGGTACGACGGCGAGCGGGTCTGGCTCTTCACCCACCAGGCGGTGATCATGACCTTCCGCTACGTCCTCGAGGCGATCGCCGAGCCGGAGCTGCTCGAGCTCGACCGCGAGGTCAAGATCCCCAACGCCTCGATGACCCGCTATCGCCGGGCCGGCGATCTCCTCGAGCTCGACTCGTTCGCCGACACCAGCGCCGTCGGCAGCGGGACCGAGGCCGACATGACGCGCGAGGAGCCTCAGCCGGGGCGTGACGACCGTGCCGGCTGAGACACCGCGGGTGGTGACCCCGACGGTGCTGCGCGACTGGGCGCTGCCCGAGCCGGGCGCCGACAAGGATGCGAGTGGACGCCTGCTCGTGCTGGGCGGGTCGACCCGGTCACCCGGCGCCGTACGCCTCTCGGCCGAAGGCGCGCTGCGGGCCGGAGCCGGGAAGGTGGCGGTCGCGACCGTGGACAGCGTCTTCGCGGGTCTGGGATCGGTCCTGCCGGAGGCGGCGCTGGTCCCGTTGGCGGCCGACGCCTCCGGCTCCATCGGGCTCGACCAGGCGGCGACCGTCGTGGAGCAGGTGGAGCAGGTCGACGTGCTGCTGGCGGGGCCCGGCCTGGTCGACGTCGAGCACGCCGTCGAGCTCCTCGACCGCGTGCTTCCGTCGACGACCCCGACGCTGGTGCTCGACGCACTCGGCTCGGCCTACCTCACCGAGCGGCCGCAGGGGCTCCACCACCTGGAGGGGCGCGCCGTGGTCACCGTCAACCCCTCGGAGCTCGCCCGCACCGCCCACGTCGCGGACGACGAGGTGGCCGCCGATCCGCTGGCCGTCGCCGCGCGCGTGGCGGAGCGGAGCCGGGTGGTGGTCGTGTGTGGCGGCACCAGCAAGCAGGTCGTGACGCCGGAGGGCCGGGCCTGGCTGCTGGAGGGTGGCGGTCCGGGGCTGGCGTCGTCAGGCTCCGGCGACGTGCAGGCCGGCATCGTGGCCGGCCTGCTCGCCCGGGGCGCAGGACCTGCCCAGGCGGCGGTGTGGGCGGCCTACGTCCACGCCCGCTGCGGCGAACGGCTGGCCGCGTCGGTCGGCACCGTCGGCTACCTCGCGAGGGAGCTGCCGGCGGAGGTGCCGGTCGTGCTCTCCGAGCTGGGCTGATCCGCAGGGGAGGGAGATGCCCGAGGGACACACGATCCACCGGCTCGCCCGCGACCTCGCCGAGCTGCGCGGCACCGCCCTGCGCGTCTCCTCCCCGCAGGGGCGGTTCGCGCTCCAGGCGGCCACCGTCGACGGCGCCGTGCTGGACCGCACCGACGCCTACGGCAAGCACCTGCTGCTGATGACCGACGGCGCCGGCACGATCCACGTCCATCTCGGCATGCGTGGCATCTTCCTGCGGTACGACGATCCCGCCGCTCGTCCACGGAAGCAGGTCCGGCTGCGGCTCGCCACCGACGTGGTCGCCTGGGACCTGATCGCGCCCAGCACCTGCGAGCTGCTCGACGACGACGGTGTGCGGCGGGTGGTGGCCGGGCTCGGCCCCGACCCGCTGCGGGCCGACGCGGACGTCGCCGCCGCCCTGGCCGCGCTCTCCGCCGACCGCCGTCCGATCGGTGCGGCCCTGCTCGACCAGGGCGTCCTGGCAGGCGTCGGCAACGTCTTCCGCAACGAGGCACTGCACGCCGTGGGGATCCATCCCGCGCGTTCCAGCCGGTCCCTGTCCCCGGTGGAGCTCGACACGCTGTGGGACATGTTGGTCGCGATGATGTCCCGCGCGGTCGAGGATGGCCGGATCGTCACCGTCGACGTCCCGGACCGGCTCGCCGTGCCCGAGGCCGGCGCACGGAGGGTCTACCAGCAGCAGCGCTGCCGGGACTGCGGGGCAGCCGTCGTGGTCGGCACGGTCGGGGGACGGACGTCGTACCACTGTCCGGTGGAGCAGCCCGCTTGACCCTCCCCCGCACGCTGGTGGGGTGCAGACGTTCCTGCCCCACCCGTCGTTCGAGCGCTCTGCACGCGCTCTGGACGCCAAGCGCCTCGGCAAGCAGCGGGTCGAGACGATCCAGGTGGTGCGGGCGCTGACCAGGCCGGGCTACGGCTGGGCCAACCACCCGGCCGTGCTGATGTGGAAGGGCTACGAGGAGGCGCTCGGACGCTACGGCTTCACCTGCTGCGAGGTCTGGACCGAGCTCGGGTTCGGCGACACCTGCGCCCTCACCATCGCCACCGACCTCCGCGAGGCCGGCGTCGCCACGGTCCGCTCCGAGCAGCAGCTCGCGGCCGCCGGCGCCCTGCCGCCGTGGCTGGGCGACGAGGCGCTGCACCGCAGCCACCAGTCCGCGCTCGTCCGCAAGGACCCGGCCCACTACGCGCCACTCTTCCCCGGCGTCCCGGACGACCTGCCCTACGTGTGGCCGGTCCGCTCCGCGGCGGCGGTCGCAGCCGAGCAGCGGCGTGCCGACAACGAGGTACGCCGGCGTGAGCGCGCCCTCGCCCGGCGGATCGAGGAGGCGGAGCGGCTGCACCGCAGGCGCAGCCGGGCGGCGCGGAAGGCCTGGCAGACGCGGCGGCGCAACGCCGCCCGCCGCGCGCAGGACGAGGCACCCGAGCAGGGCTGAGCTCCACCGGTTCCTGCCTCCCCGGCCGGCGTCGAACGACGGTGAGCCGGACCCAGGCCCGGGTCCGGCTCACCGCCCGCCACGGCGGCTCAGGTCGTACGACGCCTGCGCGACCGCGCGATCATGGTGCCGCCGCCGAGTGGCAGGGCTCGGGTGCGGCCGACCGAAACGACCCGACAGCGTTGGATGCTGCGCCGTACGTTCGCAGCGCTCGACAGCCGTCCGGAACGCCGCGTGAGCCATTTGGTCCCGACTTGGTCCCCGGTTGGTCCGCGGCCCGGCCGGTTGAGATCCACCGCGCGCGCCCGGGTCCGGCGGCCGCGCCGGGGAGTGCGCACCGCGCCCGCTGGCCCTAGCGCGCCCGGCGAGGCATGATCGGTACCGACCTCGGACGCTCGAGATGCGCCGACCACCCCAACGAGGACCTACCGGTCCACGGGAGAAGGCATGCAGACCTCGACGATCAGCGACCGACTCAACGTGCACGTGGCAGGCCCGGAGGGCGGTCGGCCCGTCGTCTTCGCGCACGGCTTCGGCTGTGACCAGACCATGTGGCGCCACGTCGCGCCTCACTTCACCGACCGCTACCGCACCGTCCTGTTCGACTACGTCGGCGCGGGCGGGTCGGACCTGTCGGCGTGGGACCCCGACCGCTACTCGACCCTCGACGGCTATGCCGGCGACCTCGTGGCGCTGCTCGACGAGCTCGACCTGCGCGACGCGGTGATCGTCGGGCACTCGGTGTCCGCGATGATCGGCGCGATGGCTCAGGTCGCGGCTCCCGACCGGGTCACTGGCCTGGTCCTCGTCGCTCCCTCGCCGCGGTACCTGAACGACGGTGACTACGTCGGCGGATTCACCCCGGAGCAGGTCGACGGCCTGCTCGCGGCGGTGGCCAAGGACTTCACCGGCTGGTCGCAGGCCATGGCACCGGTGATCGTAGGCAACCCCGACCGGCCCGCGCTCGGCGAGGAGCTGACCGCCGTGTTCTGCCGGATGGACCCCGCGATGGCACTCGCCTTCGCGAGGGCCACCTTCCTGAGCGACACCCGTGACCTCCTGCCGCGGATCGACGTGCCGACGCTGGTGCTCCAGTGTCGGGACGACGCGATCGCTCCCGAGTCCGTCGGGCGGCACGTCGCTGCGCGGATCCGCGAGGCGCGACTGGTCCTGATGCAGGCCGCCGGTCACTGCCCCAACCTGAGCGCGCCCCTGGAGACGACGACCGAGATCGAGGCCTTCCTCGCCCGGCTCTGACGGCTCCGGCACCGGTTCCGCCGACTGTCACAGATCGCAGGCGGCCGACGTCTCCATGCTCGACCGGGCCCGGACCTCGGGCCCCGCGAGATGGAGGCGACGATGACGACACAGAGCCGGTTCCGCGTGCCGAAGGGCGAGCTCGGCGGTCTGCAGGGGCGGCTGGTGGCCGCCTACGCGCGACGGACCTGGGGCGACGTACCCGACAACGCCTACGTGCTGTGGCACAACAAGAAGGTGTTCCGGGCGGTCATGGCCGCGGAGTCGAAGGCCGCCCGGTGCGACGCCCTCGACCCCGACCTCAAGTCGTACGCGCTGATGGCGAGCGCCGCGGTGATCGGCTGCAGCTGGTGCCTGGACTTCGGCTACTACCTCGCCCACAACGACGGGCTGGACGTCGCCAAGGTGCGGCAGGTGCCGGTGTGGCGGGAGTCCACGGTGTTCACCGACCTCGAGCGGGACGTGATGGCCTACGCCGAGGCGATGACCGTGACGCCGCCGGCGACCGACGACCGGATGGTGCAGGCGCTCGTCGACCGGCTCGGGGTCGAGGCGGTCGTGGAGCTGACCTACTTCGTGGCCCTCGAGAACCAGCGCAGCCGGCTCAACAGCGCGATGGGGCTGGCGACGCAGGGGTTCGCCGAGCGGTGCGAGCTGGCACCCTTGGCCACGTGAGCGAGCACGCCGACGACCACGCGGACGAGCCCGGGCCCGGGCTGCGGGACGCCTTCGCCGAGCACCGCAACCTGCTCTTCACCGTGGCCTACGAGATGCTCGGCTCCGCCCACGACGCCGAGGACGTCCTCCAGGAGGCGTGGCTGCGCTGGGACGGCGTGGCGGGGGACGCCGCGAAGGCCGCGGCCGTCCGGGACCCGCGGGCCTACCTGGTGCGGATCACCACCAACCTCGCCCTCGACCGGCTGCGCAGCATCCAGCGGCGCAAGGAGACCTACGTCGGCCCGTGGCTGCCGGAGCCGCTGCTGACCGCGCCCGACGTCGCCCAGGACGTGGAGCTGGCGGACTCGGTGTCGATGGCGATGATGCTCGTCCTCGACACGCTGCGGCCCACGGAGCGGGCCGTCTTCCTCCTCCGCGAGGTCTTCGGGTTCGGGTACGACGACATCGCGGCGTCGGTGGGCAAGTCCGAGGCCGCCGTACGGCAGATCCTCAGCCGGGCCCGGAGCCACGTCCAGGCGCGGCGGCCGAGGCGGACCGTCGAGGCGGACGCCGAGCAGGTCCTGCAGCGGTTCCTGGCTGCCGCGCAGGGCGGCGACATCCAGCAGCTGATGGACGTGCTGGCGCCCGACGTGGTCCTGCTCTCCGACGGCGGCGGGGTCAAGCAGGCCGCGCTGCGGCCGATCACCGGCCGCGACAAGGTGCTGCGCTGGATGTTCGGCGTGATGACCAAGCAGGCCGAGACCGTGATGACCCTCGACGTCGCCGAGGTCAACGGCGCACCCGGCGTGCTGATCCTCGCCGGCGGCGAGCTGGACGTCGTGGCCAGCGTCCGGGTCGACGACGGCCTGGTGACCGAGATCTACTTCGTCCGCAACCCGGCGAAGCTGGCGCACCTCGAAGGCGATCCGGTGAGCCTCGAGCGCTGAGCCGGTCCCCCGGGTCGGCGCGCGCGTTGGGCCGGTCCGGCATCCTCGGGGCATGATCACCTCCCCCCGGTGGGCATGGCTCGTCGCGCTCGGACCGCTGGTGGCCGCGGTCGTGGCGATCCTGGCGCTCGGCGAGGCCGAGCGGACGCCACAGCCCACCGACTCGCTGCCGGACGGCGCGGACAGCACGGCCGGCGTGGTGATGCAGGAGCGGCTTCCGGAGTCCGGGGAGAGCACGACGGTGGTCGTCTACGCCCGCACCGACGGCGGGACGATCACCGACCTGCTGCCCCGGCTGGAGCGGCACGCGACCCAGCTCGGCGCGGTGCCGACCGGGCGCGGTGACGACGGTGCCGACGGTGCTGGCGCCGGCGAGGGTGGACGCGGGCGGCCACCGGTGCTCATGGCCGCGGAGGACGGCACCGCCGCCATCGCGGTGGTGCCGGTCGAGGGCGGCTCCGCGTCCGCGGTCGCCGACCAGGTGGCTGACCTGCGCGACCGGGTGGGCCAGGACCTGCCCGACGGCGTCGAGGCGCTGGTGACCGGGCCCGCCGGGATCCGCGCCGACCTCGCCGAGGTGTTCCAGGGTGCCGACGTCCGGCTGCTGGCGGTGACCGCGGCGGTGGTGGCCGTGCTGCTGGTCGTGACCTACCGCTCGCCCGTGCTCTGGCTGGTCCCGCTGCTGGTCGTCGGCGTCGCCGACCGCCTGGCCGCGGTGCTCGCGACCCAGGTGCTGGCGGGGCTCGGCATGGCGTGGGACGAGTCCACGGTGGGCATCCTGTCGGTGCTCGTGTTCGGCGCCGGCACCGACTACGCGTTGCTGCTGATCTCGCGCTACCGCGACGAGCTGAAGGAGCAGGAGTCGCGGCACGCCGCGATGGCCCGCGCGGTCCGCCGTACGGCGCACGCGGTGGTCGCCAGCAGCGCGACCGTCGTGGTGGGGGTGCTCACCCTGCTGCTGTCGCTGACCCCCACCACCCGTGGCCTGGGAGTGGCGTGTGCCGCGGGGATCGTGGTGGCGGCGGCGTTCGCCCTCGTCGTGCTGCCCGCGGCGCTGGTGCTCTTCGGCCGCTGGATCTTCTGGCCCCGGGTGCCCCGGACGGGCCAGGCGGCGCTGGCCGAGGGCGGGACGGTCTGGCACCGGCTCGGCCACGCGGTCGGCCGGCGCCCGGCCGCCTTCGCGGCAGGGACGGTCGTCGTGCTGGCCGCCCTCGCCAGCAACGTGCTCGCGATCGACACCGGCCTGGACGTCGACGACCAGTTCCTCGACGAGCCGGAGGCGATCGTCGGGGCGCAGCGGATCGCGGAGTCCTTCCCGGCGGGGGTCGCCTCGCCGACCCAGGTAGTGACCACCGACCCCGCGCCGGAGGTCCTGCGTGCGGTCGAGGGCGTCGAGCAGGTGAGCACGGCCCGGGTCGCCGCCGAGGGCCAGGAGGTCACCGGCATCACCGTGGTGCTGGACGCCGAGCCGGGCTCCGCCGAGGCGGCACAGGCGATCGGCGCGCTGCGCGACGCCGTCGCGCCGTACGACGCCCACGTCGTGGGCCAGGAGGCCGAGGCGATCGACGAGACCGACGCCGCGGCCCGGGACCGGACGGTCATCTTCCCCGTCATCCTGCTGCTCGTGCTCGTCGCCCTGGGCCTGCTGCTCCGCTCGGTCGTCGCGCCGGTCGTGCTGGTCGTCACCGTGGTCGCGACGTACGCCGCCAGCATGGGCGCGTCGTGGTGGGTCTTCACCGGGGTCTTCGGCTTCCAGGCGCTCGACTCGGGAGCCCCGCTGCTGGCCTTCCTGTTCCTGGTCGCGCTCGGCGTCGACTACAACATCTTCCTGCTCAGCAGGGCCGCGGAGGAGCTGCCGGTCCACGGCAACCGGGAGGGGATCCTCCGGGCGCTGGCCGCGACCGGCGGCGTGATCACCAGCGCGGGCGTGCTCCTGGCCGCCGTCTTCCTGGTCCTGGGCGTGCTGCCGCTGGTGGTGCTCGCCCAGCTCGGGGTGATCGTCTGCATCGGCGTGCTGCTCGACACGCTGGTGGTGCGCACGGTGCTGGTGCCGGCGCTCGCCATCCGGATGGGCGACCGGTTCTGGTGGCCGCGCTCGATCACGCCGGCCGGGCGGCCCGCACCCGACCCGGAGCCCACGCGGGCGGGCTGAACCGCGCTCGGGAGGCGCCGCTCACCCGGGGAGCAGGTCGGGCCGCGCCTCCGCCAGCACCGCTGCCCGGTCCTCCGGCAGCACGAAGCCGGCGGCGACCGCGGCGTCCGTCGCGTCCTCGTACGCCGCCAGGTAGGCCGCACGCGAGGACCACCGGGCGGCCAGCAGCCCGGGCTCGATCGGCAGCGTCCGCCCGAACAGGCTGCAGATCACCGACGCGCCGGGCGCAGCCCGACCCGAGAGCACCTGCACCGGGGCGTCGACCGCCGGGGTGCGGACGCCGCCGCGGGCGTTGCCGACCTCGTCGACCACCAGGTCGCCTCCGGTGACGGCGAGCGGCTCGGCCGACGGTGCCGCCGGCCCACCCCGCGCCCAGCGGTCGAGATGGCGCAGCGCCGCCCTCACGACGTACGCCTGCTGGCCCCGGTTGACCGGGTCCGGGCAGCCCAGGAACGCTTCGAACTCACCGATCTGGAAGAGGTCGGCGTGTGCGGCTCCGGCGATCTCCCACACCCGCAGCCGGTCGGCGTCCGGCTGCCGGGCGGGCAGGTAGTTGAGCCGACCGAACAGGTCGCCCTCGGCCTGCACGACGAGCACGGGCACGTCGAGGTCCGTGCGGAGCCGGGTGGGCCGGCCGGCCGCCCGGGCCGCGGCGAGGTCGACCCCGCGTCCCGCCTCCCCGAGCGGTGCGGCCACCTCGCCCCGGCTGTGCACGAGGAAGCCGTCGAACGCACCGGTGATCGGCTGCACGCCGTTGACGTAGGTGGTCAGCAGGTAGGCCGACTGCGACTCCCCCACCGCGAGCACCCGCTCCACGGCGAGCCCGTCGAGCGGTCCGCCGTCCGCCGCGCCCGCGAGGGCGCGGGCGACCTCCGTGAACAGCGAGTAGGCGTACGCGTCGCCCGGGTGGGCCAGCGCGCCGTAGCGGTCCGGGTCGACGCTTTTCAGCCCGTGGAGCGCGGCGCCCTCCACCGCCACGACCGCCGCGCCGCCCTCGACGCCGTTGTGCTGCGCCGAGACACCGGCCCACGCGTGGCCCCGGCGCAGCAGCTCCTCGGCGAGGTAGGTCCAGTCCGGCGCGGCGTCGGCACCGCTGCTGACGTTGAGCCACTCCACGACCAGCGTGCCGCTGAACGCCGCGGTCACCGGCCTCCGCACCACCACCCGGGTGACGAACGCCGCCTCATCACCCGCCTCGCGCAGCGCGAACCGCCCGTCGGCCGGCAGCACGTCGGCCGCGTAGCGGACGGCGGTCCCGGCGGCGGCGTACTCCTGCTCGGCCCAGCCGGCAGCCGCGAGGTCGGGCCCCGGCCGGGCCGCCGTCAGCGCGATGCCGTGGCCGCCGGTGAGCGGCGTGAAGGTCACCCGGTCGTGCGTCATGGCCCCGATCATGGCGGGTCGTGCCCGTGACCGACCGGCCAGTACCGTCGCGTCGTGCTCCCCGCGTTCGAGATCGTCGACCGCCAGCGCCCGGTCGCGGTGGTCGGCGTGCCCGTCGTCACCGAGGAGTACGACGCCGGCTCGGCGCCGCGGTCCGGCACCGCGCCGACGCCCCATCTCGCCCCGTTCGCGGCGATCGAGGTGGCGCTGCGGCCCGGCCGGCCGGCGACGGCGGCCACCACCGTGCTGCTCGGCACAGCGGACGGCACCGAGCTCGGCGTGCGGCTCGAGGGCCGGTCGGTGTCGCTGTGGGTGGTGGCCGGCGGCCAGCGGAGCACCCACCGCAGCCGGCGGCACGGCCGCGCCGCCACCGATCCGGACCGGCTGGCGCTGGCACTCACGGGGCGGCAGCTGACCGCCCTCAGCCACGAGGACGGCGCCTGGGTGGTCCGGGGACGGGTCGACCTCGGCGAGCTCGACCACGCCGCCGAGGGCCTCGACCCGCGGGCCCCGGCCTGGCTCTCCGGGCTCGTCAGCGGCTGGACGTCGGACGCCGTCACGGGGTGGACCGCAGGAGGGTTCGGCCAGCTCGGGTTGCGGGACCTGCGCGTGGTCAACCGGGCCGACGGCACGCCGTACCGCCCCGACGGGCGCCTCCTGGTCACCGCCACCAGTGCCGGGCCGGGGTTCTTCGACACCGCGCATACGTCGGTCTGGTCGTGGCAGCCGGGCGAGGCCCGGCTGCGACATGCCGCCGACCTCTTCTTCCGGCGCCCCGACCGAGCCGGCGCGTACGGCGACCACGCCACCCACCTGCTGCGCGACGGTGACCGGTGGCTGGTCGCGACCAGCACCTGGGCCGACTTCCCGGCGGACAAGCGGCGGCGCAGGGGCGCCACCGTGGGCGTCACCCTCGCCGAGACCGAAGCCGACCTCACGACCGGCCGGCATCTCCTGGCCACCCGGGAGCTCTCCCTTCCCACCGACGGCCCGTCGGTCGGCGTCTGGGACCCGCACCTGGCGCGGACCGACGACGGCCGCTGGCTGGTCGGCTACGTGAGCGCCCAGAGGTTCTTCGACTTCCACCCGGTGCTGGCGTCCGGGCCTGATCTCGACGACCTCGCCCTCGACGGCGCGGCGACGGACCGGCGGGCCACGGAGGGCACCACGCTGCTGCGGCACGACGGCCGGTGGTGGGTGCTGGCCAGCGACGGCCGGGACAACCGGCGCCGCACCCGGCGGCGCTACCCCGTGTTCGACACCGACCTCGCCGAGGTCGGCGCGCTGGCGGCGCCGTACCCGACCAACATCCCGTGGCCGACCGTGGTCCCGCCAGCGCCGGGCGCCGACGACGACTGGCTGCTGCTGACCTTCAACGGCAAGCCGTACGGCGGCCCGCTGGCCGGCTACGGCACCCACGGCGAGGTCGTGGTGATGCGCCCTCGTTGACCAGCGCTGGGCTCAGCGGACCCGGTAGACGTGCTGCGTCACGCCGGCAGCGCGGCGGGAGGCGCTGTCGGGCAGCTTGCTGCCCTGGTGTGCGCCGGAGACGCGCTCGGCGAGATGAGCCCGCCGGCAGCGCGGCGGGAGGCGCTGTCGGGCAGCTTGCTGCCCTGGTGTGCGCCGGAGACGCGCTCGGCGAGATGAGCCCGCCGGCAGCGCGGCGGGAGGCGCCGTCGGGCAGCTTGCTGCCCTGGTGTGCGCCGGAGACGCGCTCGGCGAGATGAGCCCGCCGGCAGCGCGGCGGGAGGCGCCGTCGGGCAGCTTGCTGCCCCGGTTTGCGCCGGAGACGCGCTCGGCGAGATGAGCCCGCCGGCAGCGCGGCGGGAGGCGCCGTCGGGCAGCTTGCTGCCCCGGTATGCGCTGGAGACGCGCTCGGCGAGATGAGCCGGCCGGCAGCGCGGCGGGAGGCGCCGTCGGGCAGCTTGCTGCCCCGGTTTGCGCCGGAGACGCGCTCGGCGAGATGAGTCAGTCGCGGTGGGGGTCGGCGTAGTCCGACCACTTGTCGAGCTCTTCGAGCTCGTCGACCTCGTCAGCACGTTGCACGGGCTCGCCATGGAGCTCGCGCGCGAGTGCCGAGAGGTCGGTCTCGTGAGTGCGGTACTTCAGGTCGCGTGCGACCTTCGTCTGCTTGGCTTTCGCTCGGCCGCGGCCCATAGGGTCCAGCCCCCTCGCACACTTGGCCGGGTACCCTCCGGGCCCCGGACTGCTGAATCAGAGTCTCGTGGGGTCAACCGTACATGGCGGCTGGCTGTTCCCGCACTTCAGGGGAAAGATCCGCGCGGCACGATGCGGGAGGTCACCAGCCGGGGTGCTGGCCCACCAGCTCGACGGTGCCGCGCTGCTCGGGGTCGACCGCGACCTCGCCGGCGACCCAGGCGTCCACGCCGGAGCCGGCCAGCCGCGCGAGCGCGTCGTCGACCGCGTCGGGCGCGACCAGGGCGACCATTCCGACGCCGCAGTTGAGCGTCGCCTCGAGGTCGGGCTGCGCGACGTCGCCGACCCGGCGAACCAGGTCGAAGACGGGGGCGGGCGTCCAGCTGGCCCGGTCGAGGGTGGCCTTGAGCTCGGGCGGCATCACCCGGGCCAGGTTGGTGGCGAGCCCGCCGCCGGTGACGTGGGCCATCGCGTGGGTCTCGGTCTCGCGCGCCAGCGTCAGCGCCGGCTTGGTGTAGATCCGGGTGGGCTCGAGCAGCTCCTCGCCGAGCGTCCGGCCGAGCTCGTCGACGTGGCGGTCGACGGTCCAGCCGGCCTGGGTGAAGAAGACGTGGCGGGCCAGGGAGTAGCCGTTGGAGTGCAGGCCGCTGGCCGCCATCGCGACGACCGCGTCACCGGGTCGCACCCGGCCGGCCCCGAGCAGCGCGTCGCCCTCGACCACGCCCGTGGTCGCGCCCGCGACGTCGTACTCGTCGGCGGCCAGCAGGCCGGGGTGCTCGGCCGTCTCGCCGCCCACCAGCGCACAGCCGGCCTCGACACAGGCCTCGGCGATGCCCTTGACGATCGCCGCGATCCGTTCGGGCACGACCTTGCCGGTGGCGATGTAGTCGGTCATGAAGAGCGGCTCCGCGCCACAGACGACGAGGTCGTCGACGACCATGCCGACCAGGTCGAAGCCGATGGTGTCGTGCTTGTCCACCATCTGTGCGACGGCGACCTTGGTGCCGACGCCGTCGGTGGAGGTCGCCAGCAGCGGCCGCTTGTACGACAGCAGCGCGGAGGCATCGAAGAGGCCGGCGAAGCCGCCGAGCCCGCCCAGCATCTCGGGGCGGCGGGCCTTCTCGACCCACTCCTTCATCAGGTCCACGGCCCGGTCGGCGGCCTCGATGTCGACGCCTGCACGGGCGTAGGCGTTGTCAGCCACGGCTCTCCTTCGGGTGCTGGGGGCTCGGGACGGCCGCCGCGCGACCTCCTCGACCTCCGACTACGGGTTGTTGAAGACGGGCAGCGCCTCGCCGTGGGTGCTCGGCTCGAGGGTCGCTTCGAGCAAATGCTTGCCGAGGAGGCTCTCGTCGGGCAGGTCGATGGGGTAGTCCCCGGTGAAGCAGGCGGTGCACAGCGAGGTCTGCGGCTGGCCGGTTGCCTCGACCATCCCGTCGAGGGAGATGTAGCCCAGCGAGTCCGCGCCGACCGACGCCGCGATCTCGTCGACGTCCAGCCCGTTGGCGATCAGCTCGGCGCGGGTGGCGAAGTCGATGCCGTAGAAGCAGGGCCACTTCACCGGCGGGCTGGAGATCCGCACGTGCACCTCGGTGGCACCGGCCTCCCGGAGCATCCGGACCTGCGCGCGCTGCGTGTTGCCACGGACGATCGAGTCGTCGACCACCACGATCCGCTTGCCGCGGATCATGTGCTCCAGGGCGTTGAGCTTGAGGCGGATGCCGAGCTGGCGCAGGGTCTGGCTCGGCTGGATGAAGGTCCGCCCCACGTAGGCGTTCTTGACGAAGCCCTGGCCGAACGGGATCCCGCTCTCGAGGGCGTAGCCGGACGCGGCCGGGGTGCCGGACTCGGGGACGGGGATCACCAGGTCGGCCTCGACCGGGAACTCGCGGGCCAACTGGCGGCCCATCTCGACGCGGGCCTCGTGCACGCTGCGGCCGGCGATGCTGGCGTCGGGGCGGGCGAGGTAGACGTACTCGAAGACGCAGCCCTTGCGCCGGGGGTCGGCGAACCGGTGGGAGCGCAGCCCGTCCTCGTCGATCACGAGCAGCTCGCCCGGCTCCACCTCGCGGACCACGCTGGCACCCACCGTGGCCAGCGCGGAGTCCTC
The DNA here is from genome assembly GCF_051280635.3 of Nocardioides proteolyticus. Lineage (NCBI taxonomy): Bacteria > Bacillati > Actinomycetota > Actinomycetes > Propionibacteriales > Nocardioidaceae > Nocardioides > Nocardioides proteolyticus. The sequence goes on from NZ_JBNBPO030000013.1 coordinate 48,710, forward strand.
GCTGGCGACGACCCAGCCGCGCTCGAGCCGGCCCAGGACGAGCGGCCGGATGCCCTCGGGGTCGCGGGCGGCGTAGAGGGTGTTCTCGTTCATGAAGACGAAGGAGAACGCGCCGTTGACCTTCGGCAGCAGCTCCAGGGCGCGGGCCTCGAGGGACTGGTCGGGGTGGTGCGCCAGCAGCGCGGTGACCAGGCTGGTGTCGTTGGTGGCGGCCTCGAGGTTGCGGGCGTGGATGTCGAGCTCGCCCTCGTCGCTCGGGAGACTGGCGACCATGGCGGCGAGGTCGGCGGTGTTGATCAGGTTGCCGTTGTGGCCCAGCGCGATCGAGCCGTCGGCGGTGGGGCGGAACGTCGGCTGGGCGTTCTGCCAGGTGCTCGCGCCGGTGGTGGAGTAGCGGCAGTGACCGACGGCGAGGTGGCCGGCGAACGACTCGAGGGTGTTCTCGTCGAAGACCTGGGAGACCAGTCCCATGTCCTTGTAGACGAGGATCTGCCGGCCGTTGCTGACCGAGATCCCGGCCGACTCCTGCCCACGGTGCTGGAGGGCGTAGAGGCCGAAGTAGGTCAGCTTGGCGACGTCCTCACCGGGCGCCCAGACGCCGAACACACCGCACACGGGGCTCAGCGTACCGGCGCGGGACCCCATCTCCCGCTTCGCGACCGCCACCCGTCGGGTGGGATGCGCCACCCGCCCGGCCGGCACTCGCCGGTGCCGACCGGGCCGGCCGTTGCGGGGTCAGCCGGCGAGGTTGCGCAGCAGCAACGCCTCGGCGAGCAGAACCCGCTCGAACTCGGCGAGGTGCAGGCCCTCGTTGGGGCCGTGGGCCCGCGTGTCGGGGTCCTCGACGCCGGTGACCAGCACCGACGCCGCCGGGAAGGCGTCGAGGAACTCGGCGATGAACGGGATGGAGCCGCCGACGCCCATGTCCACCGGCTCGGTGCCGTCCCAGGCCTCGGCGAACGCCGCCCGCGCGGCGTCGTACGCCGGACCGGTGGCGTCGATCTGGGTGGCCTCGCCGGTGTCCACGACCGTCGTGGTGAGCTCGGCGCCCCACGGGACGTGCTCCTCGAGGTGGCGGACCAGGCAGGTGAGGGCGTTCTCGGTGGTGTCACCGGGCGCGACCCGCATCGAGATCTTCGCCCGCGCCGACGGGACGAGCGTGTTGGACGCGCCGTCGACCTTGGGCGCGTCGAGGCCGGTGATGCTGAGCGCGGGCCTGGTCCACAGCCGCTCCACGGCGGAGCCCTCGCCGATCCACTCGACGCCCGGCGCGGCGCCCGACTCGGCTCGCAGCCGCTCCTCGGGGTAGTCCACGTCGGCCGCGGGGCCGCTGTAGAGGCCCTTGACCGCGACGTTGCCCCGGTCGTCGTGGAGGGTGGCGAGGAGGCGCGCCAGGGTGATCAGGGCGTCGGGCACCAGCCCGCCCCACATCCCGGAGTGCACCGCGTGGGTGAGGGTGCGGACCTCCACGTCGAGCCGCACCAGACCGCGCAGTGACGTGGTCAGCGCGGGCACGCCGATGTCCCAGTTGCCCGAGTCGGCGATCACGATGACGTCGGCGGCCAGCCGGTCCTGGTGCTGCCTCAGCAGCGCGGGGAGGGTCTCGGAGCCGACCTCCTCCTCGCCCTCGATGAACACCTTCACGGTCACCGGCAGCTGGTCGCCGAAGGCGCGCAGGGCCGCGACGTGGGTCATGATCCCGGCCTTGTCGTCGGCGGCGCCGCGGCCGTAGAGCCGGTCACCGCGCTCGGTGGGCACCCACGGCGGGCTGTCCCACTCGCGGTGGTCGTTCTCCGGCTGCACGTCGTGGTGGGCGTAGAGCAGCACGGTGGGCGCCCCCTCCGGGCCGGGACGGTGACCGATCACCGCTGGCGGGGCGCCGTCGTGGGCGCGGACGATCTCGACCTCGACGCCCTCGGCGGCGAACAGCTCGGCCGTCGCGCGGGCGCTGCGCTCGACCTCGTCGACGCGGGCCGGATCGGCGCTGACGGACTCGATCCGGACGAGGTCCTCGAGGTCCTTGCGGACGCCCGGGAGGAGCTCGGCGATGCGGGTGCGCAGGGCGGCGGTGTCCATGCCCGCCAACCTAGCGACCGTCAGCGACCGTCCAGCGGGAGGTACGGCGCGAGGTCGGTGCGCTCGCCGCTCGCGTGCACCCCGCCGCCGGCCACGGCCTCGTCCCACCGCAGCTCGCCGGTGGCGAGCGCGATCCAGGTGGCGGCATCGGTCTCGACCACGGCCGGCGGCGTGCCGCGGGTGTGCCGCACACCCTCGACCACCTGCACCGCGGCGTACGGCGGCACGCGCACCTCCACCGAGCGGCCGGGCGCGCGCGCCTCGAGCAGCGCCAGATAGTGCTTGGTCAGCAGCCGCAGGTCACCGCGCTCGGGGGCACCGTCGCGGACGCGGCCCAGCGCCTCGGCGACCGCGGCCGGATCGGCCACCCGCAGCTTCGCCGGCATCAGGCGCCATCCTCGCGGCCGGCGCGTTCCCCACGGCCCTCACCGACGTCCGGCAGCTCGGGGTAGGGCTGGATCAGCTGGAACACGGAGTACGTCTCGCGGCCATCGCCGATGGACTCCCCCTCGGCGACGCTCTCGTCGGCGGCGTCCTCGTCGGCGGCGCGGCCGGCGGCCCGGTAGCGCTCGACGATCCGGTCGAACTCGCCCATCAGCTGCTCGGCCTCGTCGGTCGTCAGGCGAAGCGACCACTCCGAGACGCTCTTCTTGCGCCGGCCCGTCTCGTCGTAGGTGTAGGCGCGCTCCACGAGGTGCTGGCCCCACTGGACGGCGTTGCGCCGGAAGACCGCGTAGGCGGCGGCACCGCCGGGCTGGGCGAGCATGTCCTCGGTGCGGAACCGGATGCCGTCGGGGTCGGTGAGCCGCCAGACGCGGTCGCGACGGTCGCGGCCGGCGTCGGGGTCCTCCTCCACCAGGCCGTACTTCGCCAGCTGACGCAGGTGGAAGCTCGCCTGGTTGGCCGGTATCTCGATGCGGCGGGCGATGTCCGCCGCCCGCAGCGAGCCGGCGGCGGACAGCTCGTGGAGCACGCGGTTGCGCGTGGGGTGGGCGATCGCCCGCAGGATCCGCGGGTCGTCGTACATCACCATGCCGCCAGCCTACCCGCGGTTCGCACCTTTTGGTGCGCACCGTCTATTGCGCAACTAACGTTGCGCAACTTACGGTGCAGGTATGACGGCGTACCGATCCCTCGCTCGCAACCGTGACTTCACGGCACTGTGGATCGGGGCGACGATCTCCGAGCTCGGGACCCGGGTCACCACGTTCGCGATGCCGCTGGTCGCCTTCGCGGTCACCGGCTCCACGCTGTGGGCGGCCGCGGCCGAGGCGGCGTACCTGCTCGGCATGGTGGCGGTGCTGCTGCCGGCCGGGGTCGCGGCCGACCGGTGCCACCGGCTGCGGGTGCTCCGGCTGTCCCACGGCGCCGGCGCAGTGCTCTACGGCTCCCTGGTCGTCGCCGGGGCGGCCGGGGCGCTGACCCTCCCCCACCTGCTGGTCGTCGCAGTGGCCGGCGGCCTGGTCGCGGGCCTGTTCCTGCCGGCCGAGTACTCCGCGATCCGCAGCATCGTGACCACCGAGGAGCTGCCGACCGCGCTCAGCCAGCAGCAGGCGCGCCAGCACGTCGCGGCGCTCCTGGGCGGTCCCCTCGGCGGCGCGCTCTTCGGCCTGGCGAGGTGGGCGCCGTTCGCGGCCGACGCACTGAGCTATGCCGTCGGCTGGGCACTGCTGGGCCGGGTGCGGGCAGACCTGCGAGCGACCCCGGCGACGGAGACATCCCGGCCGCTGCACGAGCTCTCCGCCGGCCTGCGCTTCACCTGGTCGCGACCGTTCCTGCGGGTCCTGCTGCTCTGGGCGCCGGCCGCGAACCTGGCGGTGAACGCCCTGTTCTTCGTCGCGCTGTTGCGGCTGGTCGAGGCCGGCTTCCCCGCGTGGCAGATCGGGCTGGCGGAGGCGGCGATCGGGGCCTGCGGGATCCTCGGCGCCATCGCCGCGCCGTGGCTGATCGACCGGTTCCGCACCGGCCGCCTGACCGTGGTGGTCGCCTGGAGCTTCGTGCCGCTGTCGGTGCCGCTCGCCCTGTGGAACGACCCGTGGGCCCTCGCCCTCGCGGGGTCCGTGGGGCTGTTCCTCAACCCCGCCGGCAACGCCGGGATCAGCTCCTACCGGATGGCGGTGACGCCGCCCGACCTGGTCGGACGCGTCCAGTCCACCATGCAGTTCGTCTCGATGCTCGCCATGCCGGTGGCGCCGGTCGTGGCCGGCGTCCTCCTCACCGGCATCGGCGGCGCGGAGGCCGTCCTGGTCCTGACCGGCCTGACCGCGACCGTGGCCCTGATCCCGACCCTGTCCCGGTCGGTGCGGTCGGTGCCCCGGCCGGCCGAGTGGCCCCGCCTCACGCCCCGCGCGCAGCAGCCGGCCGGCACCGGCTGATCGCCGCTCGGCCGACGGTTGTCGGGCTCCGCCCACATCCCGCGGCGCCGGACGACACAATGGGCGCCATGCGCCTGCCTCGTCGTGTCACGGCTGCCCTCGGGTCGCTGCTCCTCCTCCCCCTGCTCGCGAGCTGCGGCGAGGACCCGGAGCAGGTCGAGACCGGCGACATCGTCCCGGCACGGGAGGACGCACAGTTCGCCGACGGGACGGAGTCCACCATCGCACTGCCCCTCGGCGAGCTCGAGGTGCTCGTCGGCGAGCCGGCCGACAGCCTCTCGGCCGAGGAGACCCGCCAGCTGGAGGCTATCGACGCCCCGGAGGGCACGTCGTTCGTGCCGATCACCTGGCAGTACGACTCGGGCACCTTCGGCGACTACGACGACTACCTGCTCAGCGACGCGACGCCGGTCATCGACCTGGTGTCGCGGGGAGCCAGCTACCGGCTTCCCGCCCCCGAGGCGAGCGGCTCGGGCTCGGAGTCGTTCTACGTCCTGGTCGACGGGCGGGGCGAGGACGCCTCGCTGGAGGTGGAGTTCGACGGCGTGACGCAGACCGTCGACCTGCGCACCGGGAAGCGCGAGGCCGACCGCGCCAAGCCGCTCTACCGGCTCAAGCCGCGCAGCGAGCGCACCCGCGCTTGCACGCCCTTCGCCACCTTCGGCACCGGCGAGGACGACGCGCCCCGCCGGGCACCGGACTACAGCTGCACGGTGACCCGGACCGCGCGGCTGCCCTATGCCGCCGGCGCGTGGGCCGAGCCCGGCCGGAGCTGGCTCGTCGTCACCGCGAAGACCTCGCTGCGCCGCTACGACCGGATCGCGGCGGACTTCAAGTCCGGGGCGATCTACTTCGCCGGGTCCGTCGAGAGCGAGTTCCGGCTCGGGCGCATGAAGCCGGCCGAGGTGATCGTCGACCGCGAGCGCACCGCCTGCCCCGACCCCGCCCGCGGGGGCTGCGTCACCACCTACCACCTGGTCTTCGACGTGCCCGAGGACCCGCCGATGCGGCTGCGGATCAAGCAGGTCTACGACATGGTGCTGACCTCGGTGTGGGGCGGAGGCGAGGGCAAGGACCTGATCGAGCTGCCGGTCAGCGTGACCATGCGGCTGCGCTGACCTGGGCTGGCTCTAGGCTGACCCCGGGACTGGCTTCGGGCCGGCTCGGGAGCTGGCCCCCGGTTGACGCTCGCCGAGCCGCCCCGGCTCCGCGTCAGGAGGAGAGTGCCGCCGGGAGGGTCGCGGTCCACGCTTCGCGCAGCTCGTCGAGCGGGACGCTGAACTGGTCCCCGACCTCCAGCGCCGTGCCACCGGTGGTGCCGAGCTCGGTCATCGGCACGTCGTGGCGCGCGCAGAGCGCCCGGAGCTCCTCGACGTCGTGGTCCGCAACGGTCACCACGGCGCGTGCGGCGGACTCGGCGAACAGCGCGACGAAGGGATCGCCGTCGAGGGTGACCCGGGCGCCGATGCCGCTGACCAGCGCCGCCTCGGCCAGCGCCTGGGCGAGGCCGCCGTCGGAGACGTCGTGGGCGCTGGTCGCCACGCCGACGAGGTCGGCCAGCAGCCGCGCCAGCGCCCGCTCTGCGCGGAGGTCGACCGCCGGCGGGCGGCCGCCGAGGTGGCCGTGGACGACGTGCGCCCACTCCGACCCGGAGAGCTCCTCGCGGGTCCGGCCGAGCAGCACGATCCGCTCGTCGGCGGCCTGGAAGAACGAGGGCGTCCGGCGTCGTACGTCGCCGATCACGCCGAGCACCGCCACGACCGGGGTCGGCAGGATCGCCGTCTCGCCGGTCTGGTTGTAGAGGCTGACGTTGCCGCCGGTGACGGGGATGCCCAGCTCGAGGCAGGCGTCCTTGAGCCCGCGGCAGGCCTCCGCGAACTGCCACATCACGCCGGGGTCCTCCGGCGACCCGAAGTTCAGGCAGTCGCTCACGGCCAGCGGGGTGGCTCCACCCGTGGCGACGTTGCGGTAGGCCTCGGCGAGGGCGAGCTGTGCGCCGGCGTAGGGGTCGAGCTTCGCGAACCGGCCGTTGCAGTCGGTGGCGACCGCGACACCGAGGTTGCTCTCCTCGTCGACCCGCACCATGCCGCTGTCGGCGGGCTGGGCCAGCACCGTGTTGCCCTGCACGTAGCGGTCGTACTGGTCGGTGATCCAGGACTTGTCGCACAGGTTCGGGCTGGCCACCAGCCGGAGCAACGTCTCCCGCAGCTCGGCGCCTGAGCTCGGGCGGGGCAGCGCCTCGGCGGCGTCGGCCTGGAGGGCGTCCTGCCAGTCCGGGCGGGCGTAGGGCCGCTCGTAGACCGGGCCGTCGTGGGCGACGGTCCGCGGCGGCACGTCGACGACGCGCTCGCCGTGCCAGTCGATCTCGAGCCGGCCGGTGTCGGTCACCTCGCCGATCACCGCCGCCTCGACGTCCCACTTGGCGCAGATCGCGAGGAAGGCGTCGATGTCGGCGGGCTCGACGACCGCCATCATCCGCTCCTGCGACTCGCTCATCAGGATCTCCTCGGGCGCTAGCGTCGAGTCGCGCAGCGGCACGCGGTCGAGGTGGACGTGCATCCCGCCCTCGCCGGCCGAGGCGAGCTCGGAGGTGGCGCAGGACAGGCCCGCGCCGCCGAGGTCCTGGATGCCGGCGACCACGCCGGCGTGGAACAGCTCGAGCGTGCACTCGATGAGCAGCTTCTCCATGAACGGGTCGCCCACCTGGACGCTGGGGCGCTTCGCGGGGCCGTCGGCGTCGAAGGTCTCCGAGGCCAGCACCGAGACCCCGCCGATGCCGTCGCCGCCCGTGCGGGCGCCGTACAGGACGACCAGGTTGCCGACGCCGGAGGCCTTGGCGAGGTGGAGGTCCTCGTGCTTGAGCACGCCGACGCAGAGGGCGTTGACCAGCGGGTTGCCGACGTAGGTGTCGTCGAACACCGCCTCGCCGCCGATGTTGGGCAGGCCGAGGCAGTTGCCGTAGCCACCGACGCCGGCGACGATCCCGGGCAGCACCCGGTGGGTGTCCTCGGCGTCGAGCGGGCCGAACCGCAGGGGGTCCATCACGGCCACCGGACGGGCGCCCATGGCGAGGATGTCGCGGACGATGCCACCGACGCCGGTGGCGGCGCCCTGGTAGGGCTCGACGTACGACGGGTGGTTGTGCGACTCGACCTTGAAGGTGACCGCGTAGCCCTGGCCGATGTCGGTCACGCCGGCGTTCTCGCCGATCCCGGCGAGCATCCGGCCGGCGGCGCCGGTGCCGGAGCCCTCGGTCGCCCGGAGCTGCTCGGCCAGCTCGCCGAACTGGCGCAGGTGCACCTTGGAGGACTTGTAGGAGCAGTGCTCGCTCCACATCACCGAGTACATCGCCAGCTCCGAGCTGGTCGGCCGGCGACCGAGGATGTCGCGGATCCGGTCGTACTCGTCGGCCTTCAGCCCGAGGTCGGCCCAGGGCTGCTCCCGGTCCGGCTCGCCGGCCGCCACGGAGACGGTGTCGAGCGTCGAGCGGGCGGGGGCGGGTGCGGTGTCGGCCACAGGTGCAAATCTATCGGCCGCCTCGCGCGGGTCGGGTCTCCGCTCCCCATGAGATCGGTCACCGGCGGCTCCTCAACCCGGCCGGTCGGCCGCCGATCGGGACGGAGGACGACTGCTCCCTGCCGGAGGGTGTCCGGTCCACGAAGAACTACACCGGTGTAGTTCTCGCCGACGGCTGTTACTGGTGTGAAAGTTGTGGTTATCGTGACGTGGCTTCCGCCGGAGCCATCCGCCTTCCCCTGGAGATCCGCCATGCTCGCCCGGTCTGCCCGGTCCGTCCGGTCCACCTCCGTCGCTCCCCGCCTGCGCCCCGCACTGGGGCGCGCTGCCGCGGTCACCGCGATCACCGTCGTCGCCGTGCTCGCGGTGGCGCTGCTCGCGCCGCTGCGCGCCGAGCGGCCCGCCCAGCCGGCCGCACCGCTGGACCTCTCGGCCGCCGCCAGCGGCAACCCCGTCACGCCGGGCGACTTCACCGGCTACGGCTTCGACCAGTGCCTGGCGCCGACCCAGGCCAAGATGGACGCCTGGCACGAGCACTCGCCCTTCATGTCCGTGGGGATCTACATCTCCGGCAACTCCCGGCACTGCCGCAGCCAGCCCAACCTGACGCCCACCTGGGTCTCCACCCAGCTGCGCAAGGGCTGGCGGCTGCTCCCGATCACCCTCGGGCCACAGGCCAGCTGCAGCGCGCGCTACCCCAAGTACGGCGCCCGGATCGACCCGACGATCAGCCCCGACTCGACCAGGTACTACGCCAAGGCCAAGGCACAGGCGAAGGCGGAGGCGGAGAAGGCGGTCTCCGTCGCGACCTCCCTCGGCATCGTCAAGGGCAGCACCCTGTTCTACGACCTCGAGGCCTTCGACATCACCCAGACCCACTGCCGCGAGTCGGCGATCCGGTTCGTCCACGCGTGGACCGTGCGGCTGCACCAGCTGGGCTACCGGTCCGGCTACTACTCCAGCGCCGGATCCGGCATCAAGATGATCGACCAGGCGCGGATCCAGCGCCCCGGCGCCTACGTGCTGCCCGACTACCTGTGGATCGCGCGCTGGGACGGCAAGGCCAACACGTCGGTCAGCTCGGCCTACCTGACGCCGACCGCGTGGACCCCGCACAAGCGGGTGAAGCAGTATCAGGGCGGCCACGACGAGAAGTGGGGCGGCGTCACGATCAACATCGACCGCAACTACCTCGACGTCGGACGCGGCAGCGTCGCGACCAAGCAGTCCTACTGCGGGGGCGTGCGGATCGACCTCCAGCGCTACTACGCCCTCTCGCCGACCACCCGCCCCTCGGCGGCGACGACCGCCCGGGTCAAGGCGCTGCAGTGCCTGCTCACCATGAAGCGGCTCTACAGCGGGCCGGTCGACGGCGACTACGACAGCGCCACCCAGGCGGCCGCCAAGGCGTGGCAGCGCAAGCGCGGGTTCTCCCAGAGCTCGACGTGGAGCGTCCGCAACTGGATGAGCATCCTCAGCTACGGCGCCCGTCCGGTGCTCAAGGTCGGGTCGACCGGGGAGTACGTGCGCCGCGCCCAGCGGGCCGTGCAGGCCGCCGTGCCGTCGTACGAGCTGAGGGTGACGGGGGTCTTCGACGCCGCGACCGCGAAGGCGGTCAAGGCCTACCGCAGCAAGGTCGGCATCCCCGGCGCCGGCATCGTCAACACCGCCACCTGGAACAGGCTCCGCGCCGGCCGCCGCTGATCCGGCGCGCGGCGACGGCGGTCGCCCGGGGCACCGGGCGGCCGCTCACCGGCTCAGGCGAGGACCGACTCCGCGAGCGAGGTGAAGAAGCCGAGCCCGTCGGTGCCGGTGCCGGTGAGCTCCTCGACGGAGTGCTCGGGGTGGGGCATCAGCCCCACGACGTTGCCGCGCTCGTTGGCCAGGCCGGCGATGTCGTTCAGCGACCCGTTGGGGTTGACCTCGAGGTAGCGCGCCACGACCTGACCCTCTCCCTCGATGCGGGCGAGGGTCTCGGCGTCCGCGACGAAGCCGCCCTCGCCGTTCTTCAGGGCGACCACGATCTCCTGGCCCTCGGCGTAGGCGGCCGTCCACGGGGTGCGGTCATTCTCGATGCGCAGCCGCTGGTCGCGGCACACGAACCTGCGGTGGTCGTTGCGGATCAGCGCGCCCGGCAGCAGGTGGGACTCGCAGAGGATCTGGAAGCCGTTGCAGATGCCCAGCACCGGCATCCCCCTGCGCGCCGCCTCGACCACCTCGCTCATCACCGGCGCGAATCGGGAGATGGCACCGCAGCGCAGGTAGTCGCCGTACGAGAAGCCACCGGGGAGGATGACCGCGTCCACGCCCTTGAGGTCGGCGTCGCCGTGCCACAGGGCGACCGCGTCGTTGCCACCGAGCCGCACCGCGCGCTGCGCGTCGACGTCGTCGAGCGAGCCGGGGAAGGTGACGACCCCGACCCTCATGCGGGCACCTCGGCGCTCGCGGCGGCGTCCTCGACCAGCACCGTGTAGTTCTCGATGACCGGGTTGGACAGCAGCGTCTCGGCCATCTGGTGCACCTCGGCGAGCACGGCGTCGGTCACCTCGCCCTCGAGCTCGAGCTCGAAGCGCTTGCCCTGGCGGACGTCGGTCACGCCGGTGAAGCCGAGGCGGGGCAGGGCGCCCAGCACCGCCTTCCCCTGCGGGTCGAGGATCTCGGGCTTCGGCATGACGGCAACGACGACTCGGGCCACGGCCCGGAGTCTAGTGGGGGTCACCGCCGGCTCGCGCATCCTGGACCGCTGTGCGACGCGAGGCACACTGGGAACCATGAGCACACCGACTCCCCGGGCAGCGGCAGACCGGACACCCCTGGCACTGGAGTTCCCCCAGTCGCTGGCGGTGTACGACGACTACGCGGCGGCCCAGCGGACCGTCGACTTCCTCGCCGACCAGGGCTTCCCCGTCGAGAACTGCATGATCGTCGGGACCGACCTGAAGCGGGTCGAGCGGATCACCGGCCGCCTCACCACGGGCCGGGTGGCGCTCGGCGGCGCCCTGAGCGGCCTCTGGTTCGGGCTGTTCGTCGGCCTGGTGCTAACCCTGTTCGGCACCGGCGACGCGCTCGCGACGGTGGTCGCGACGACGCTGATCGGCGCGCTGTTCGGGGTGATCTTCACCCTCGCCGGCTATGCCGCGACCCGCGGGCGGCGCGACTTCTCCTCCGTCAGCTCGGTCGTCGCCACCCGCTACGAGGTGCTCGTCGAGCACAAGGTCGCGGCCCGGGCGCGGGAGCTGCTGGCCGAGCTGCCCGGCGCGCTCCCGAACCCGTTCGCCTGAGGGGCGGTCAGCTGAGCTCGCGCTTGAGGATCTTGCCGGTGGCGGTCATGGGGAGGTTGTCGACGATCTCGACGAGGCGTGGGTACTTGTAGGCGGCCATCTGGTCCTTGCTCCACTCCACGATCTCCTCGGGCGTGGCGGACTGGCCGGGCTTGAGGATGACGACCGCCTTGATCTCCTCGCCGTGGCTCTCGTGGGGAACCCCGATCACCGCGGCCAGGGAGATCGCGGGGTGGGTGAGCAGGACCTCCTCGATCTCGCGGGGATAGACGTTGTAGCCGCCGCGGATGATCATGTCCTTGGAGCGGTCGACGATGTAGTACCAGCCGTCGGCGTCCTTGCGGGCCAGGTCCCCGGAGCGGAACCAGCCCTCGGGGTTGATCGCCTCGGCGGTCGCGTCGGGCCGCTTGTAGTAGCCCTTCATCACGTTGTGGCCCTTGATCGCGATCTCCCCGATGCCGTCGGGGTCGGTGACCTCCTCCCAGCCGTCGGGGTCGATCAGCCGCATCTCGACACCGGGGATCGGCACGCCGATGGAGCCCGGGCGCACCGGCTCGCCGTACTTGCTGAACGAGGCGACAGGGGAGGTCTCCGAGAGGCCGTAGCCCTCCAAGATGGTCACCCCGAACCGCTTCTCGAACTCCCGGTGCACCTCGACCGGGAGCGCGGCGCCGCCGGCGACCGCGACCCGCAGGTTGGCGGCCAGAGCCTTGACGTCCACGCTCTCGTCCAGCGCACCGAGCAGGCCCCAGTACATGGTCGGCACGCCGGCGAAGAAGGTGACCTTCTCGCGCAGCATCAGCTGCAGCGCGGGCTGCGCCTCGAACCGGGGCAGCATCACCACCGTGCCGCCGTAGGCGAACCCGCCGTTCTGGATCACCGTCTGCCCGAAGGAGTGGAACAGCGGCAGCACGCACAGGTAGGTGTCGGGGTTGGCCGGGTCGGCACCGAACAGCGCCTCACCCGACAGCGCGTTGTCGCGCATGTTGCGGTGCCGCAGCTCCGCGCCCTTGGGCTGCCCGGTCGTGCCGGAGGTGTAGAGGATGACCGCGGTGTCCTCGTCGTCGACCTCGACGGTCTCGAACGTCGCCGGCCGCCCGGCCATCGCCTGCCCCATCGTCTCGGTGCCCTCGATCGGCGAGGCCGCCGCCGGGTCGGCGGTGATCACGAAGAAGTGCTCACACCCCTCGGTCTCCTGGAACCCCTCGTAGGCCTCCTGGCCGATCGGCAGCTCCGGAGTTCCCTGGAAGGCGAAGTAGGCCTTCGCGTCGGAGTCCGCCAGGTGGTAGGCGACCTCGCGGCCCTTGAGCAGCACGTTGAGCGGGACGACCGTCGCGCCGGCCTTGAGGATCCCGTAGTAGACGATCGAGAAGTACGGCAGGTTCGGGCACGACAACGCCACCTTGTCCCCCGGCCGGATCCCCCGCGCCACCAACAGGTTCGCCACCTGGTTCGCCGCACCGTTCACCTGCGGATACGACAGACGCGTCTCACCGAACACGATCGCGGTGCGGTCGGCGTGCGCCGTGGCGCTGTTCTCGAGCAGGGCGGCGAGGTTCGTCATGGCGCCGACCCTACTCGGCGGGGGTGTGGGGGGAAGGGGGCGATGGGGGCATGTAACTCGGTGTTACAGACCACTACCACGGTGCTGTGACGCGTCAGGACTCCGTGGTGGATGACCGAACACCGAGTTACAAGCGAGATCCGCCGCCAGCCGCCCGCCCGCGACACCCTCAGAAGGTCTCGCCCGTGAGCCGCTCGTAGGCCTCGATGTAGCGGCTGCGGGTGCGCTCGACCACCTCGGGCGGCAGTGGGGGCGGGGCCTCGCCCGAGGCCCGGTCCCAGCCGCTGTCCGGCGACAGCGCCCAGTTGCGCACGATCTGCTTGTCGTACGACGGCTGCGCGCGGCCCGGCGTCCACTCGTCCGCGGGCCAGTAACGCGAGGAGTCGGGGGTGAGCACCTCGTCGGCGAGGACGATCACGCCGTCGCGGTCGCCGAACTCGAGCTTGGTGTCGGCGAGGATGATGCCCCGCTCGCGGGCGATCTCCTCGGCGCGGCCGTAGACCTGCAGGGTGAGCGCGCGCAGGGCCTCCGCGGTCTCGCCGCCGACGGCGGCGACCACGGCCGCGAAGTCGACGTTCTCGTCGTGGTCGCCGAGGTCGGCCTTCGTCGCGGGGGTGAACACCGGCTCCGGCAGCCGGCTGCCGTCCTCGAGGCCCGCGGGCAGCGGGATGCCGCACACCTCCCCGGTGGCGCGGTAGTCGAGCAGCCCGGAGCCGGTGAGGTAGCCGCGGGCGACGCACTCCACCGGGAACATGTCGAGGCGGTCGCAGATCACCGCCCGTCCGCGCACGGCGTCCGGCACATCGGTGGAGACCAGGTGGTTGGGCACCAGGTCCTCCAGCTGCGCGAACCACCACAGCGACATCCGGGTGAGGATCTCGCCCTTGTCGGGGATGGTGGTCTCCAGCACGAAGTCGAAGATCGAGAGCCGGTCGCTGGCGACCATCAGCAGGTTGCCCGCGTGCGGCCCGTCGGTCACCTCGTACAGGTCGCGGACCTTGCCGGAGTGCAGGTGGCGGGCGCCGGGGAGCTCCGGCGCGGGCGGGATGTTCGCGAGCGTCACGGGCGACAGCCTAGGGGCGGACCATGCCCGGTCCGGGGGTGCCAGCACGAGCCGCCGACGCGGCTGGCACAGTGTTTCCATGCCGGAGTCTGCAGAAGAGGTCTGGGCGAGGATCGTCGGCGCCAAGCGCCAGGCCATCGTTGGCGAGTGCCCCGAGTGCGCGAACGTCGTCCCCGAGCGCATCGTCTGGGAGGACGACTACTGGATCCTCTCCTACACCGACGGCCCCACCGACATGGCGGCGTCGCTGCTGCTGCAGACCAGGGAGCACACCCGCGTCGGCCAGCTCGACGACGAGCTCGCCTCCCAGTTCGGGCGGATCTCCAACCGCGTGGTGCGGATCCTGGAGAACCTGCCCCAGACGGCGTACGTCGACGTCAGCCGCTACGGCGCGCACCGCGGCCACTTCCACGTCTGGTTCTTCGCGCCCCACGCCGAGGGCGTCACGGAGCCGGCCGACCTGCCCACCGTCGCCGCCAAGCTCGCCAACTGGGGCGGCGAGGCGCGCGCCTGAGGCGTAGCCGGCAGGGTCGGTCGTCGTTCGACCCTGCGTGAGGACCTCCCCCCGCCTTCGCGTCGTCGCGGCTGCCGTCGCCGCCTGCCTGGCGCTCAGCATCGCGCCCGCCGCCGCCGAGGACGGGCCCGCCCCTCCGTCGTACGACGCCGCCGCCGACCTGAGGAACATGGCCGACGCCTACGGGCGGGTCGTCGGGCCGGGCGGCCAGCTGCAGAACCCGGCGTACCTGCCTGCGCTGGTCCGGCAGAGCAGCATCGTGAGCACCACCCAGCTGCTCGCCCAGCTGGCCGACCCGCTGCGGCTGTCGCTGACCCCGGCGATGGCCGTGCCGGGCTGGAACGTCGGCAACCCGCTGCGCGCCGGCTGGGACGGCACCCGCGGCCGGATGCGCAAGGTCGCCTACACCAACCGGTTCGGCGCCAGGCTCGCCGGGACGCTCTACGCCCCGCTCCCCGCGGCGCGCGACCCCTACACCGGTGCGGCGCTGCGGGCGCCGTACCCGGGCGTGGTGATCACGCCCGGGTCCGTCGGCGGCTCGCAGGGGATGTACCAGTGGCTCGCCCAGGACCTCGCCGAGCGCGGCTACCTGGTGCTGCTCTTCGACGTCCAGGGTCAAGGCACCAGCGAGACGCTGCCGCACACCACCGGCGGGCCGTTCCCGTTCTGCAACCCGTTCGGCCCGGTCGCGGGCGACCCGGCCCTCGGCACCAAGGAGCAACTGCCCTGCCCCGGCGTGCCGTTCCAGCAGCTGTCGAACTTCACCACCGGCACCGTCGACAGCATCGACTTCCTGCTGTCCACCCCCACGTCGCCGTACCCCAACCCCGGGGCGGCCGGCACCAGGGTCGACGCCTACAACCCGTGGTGGCAGCTGTGGGACCGCAGCCGCCTGGCGGAGCCCACGGCACCCGGCCGCGACCGCAGGCTCGCCGTCATCGGACACTCGATGGGCGCCGCAGCCGTCTCCTACGTGCAGGGCTACGACCGGCGGGTGTCGGCGGTGGTGGCGCTCGACAAGCTCGCCGGCGGCGAGGGCGGGGTGCCGGTGGACCAGGGCCCGGTCACGCCCCGCGTGCCGGCGCTGGCGCTCCAGGCCGAGTACGGCTTCACCGTCACGCCGTGGCACCTCTCCGGCGGCTCGTCGCTGGTGCCGGGCCCCGGGACGCCGGACCGGATGCGTGAGCGGGCCACCGGGTTCGACGGCTGGCGGGCGGCGCAGGTGGACTCGCTGCTGCTCGTCCCCCGCGCCTCCACCCACCTCGAGTGGACCGACATCCCGCTGGTGCTCCCGGCCTCCCGGCACGGTCAGGCCCTCAGCAGCGTGCACGTGCAGCGGTGGCTCGACCGCTACCTCCGCGGCAGGGGCAGGCCGGAGGACCAGCTCGCCGAACGGCTCACCTACCTGGAGCCACGCGGCAACGGCGTCTGGAAGCCGATCACGCTCGAGCGCGGTCCGCTGATGAGCGAGCGGTACTGCTCGGCGTACGCCTTCGGCTCCGGGGAGGACCGGCGCGAGGACCTGGACTGGAGCGACGTCGGCTGCTGATTGCCGCGCGGCCTAGGCTCGAGCCATGTCCGTCGTGAAGATCAACGCCATCTCCGTCCCGGAGGGCATGGGCGCCCACCTCGAGGAGCGGTTCGCCGCCCGCGCGGGGGCCGTCGAGGGCTCCCCCGGGTTCCTGGGCTTCCAGCTGCTGCGGCCGGTCGCCGGCGACGACCGGTACTTCGTGGTCACCCACTGGGAGGACCAGGCGTCGTTCGACCGGTGGCGCGAGGGCGACGGGAAGGCCGCCCACGCCACCAAGCCCGGTGAGGAGCAGAAGAAGCCGGTGGCCGCCGGGGCCGACCTCCTGGAGTTCGAGGTCGTGCTCGACGTCAAGCCGTCCTGACCGGCGCGGCGCCGTCCGCGGCACCGGTGATCGTCATCAAAAAGTGACGTTCACGTGAGGCCGCGGTGTTGCACGGGCGCCTATGGTGAGGCGCATGAACCTTCGCCTCGCCACGACTGCCCTCTCCGCCGGCGTCCTCGCGCTCGGCCTCTCCGCCTGCGCCAAGGACCGTGAGACCACGACGACCGAGTCGGGGGTCAAGCTGGTCGAGGAGGGGACGCTGACGATCTGCACCCACCTCCCCTACGAGCCGTTCGAGTTCACCGAGGGCGGCGAGGTGGTCGGCTTCGACATCGACGTGCTCAAGATCGCCGCCGAGGCCGAGGGCCTGGAGACCAAGGTCGTCGACACCGCGTGGGAGACCATCGTCTCCGGCAACGCCCTCGACAACGGCGACTGCGACGTCGCGGCCGGCGCGATGACGATCACGCCCGAGCGCGAGGACGTCATGGACTTCACCGACCCGTACTTCGAGGCCACCCAGGCTCTGCTCGTGCCGGCCGACTCCAACGCGGAGAGCCTCGAGGACCTGGCCGGCAAGCGGATCGCGACCCAGGAGGGCACGACCGGCGAGAGCTACGTGAAGGAGAACCTCCCCAAGGGCGCCAAGGCCGTCTCGTTCGAGGACTCGGTGCTGATGATGGAGGCCGTCCGCAACGGCAGGGCCGACGCGGGCGTCAACGACAACGGGCTCGTCAACTACTACGTCGAGCAGAACCCCGAGGTGAAGGTCGCCACCGAGTTCAAGACCGGTGAGGAGTACGGCTTCGCCGTGGCCAAGGGCGGCAACGACGAGCTGCTCGAGGTCCTCAACGAGGCGATCGCCGACGAGGAGGCCTACAACGAGGCCTACGAGAAGTGGTTCGGTGAGGCCGCGGCGCAGTGACCGACGGTCGCGTGTGCCGGTCCGGACGACGCGCCGCGCCCGCGGCGCCGGCTGACGGGAGCCTCGGGTGGCGCTGAGCAAGCGCAGGCGGGCGGCGTACTTCCGCTACGCGCAGTACGTCGTCATCACGGCACTGGCCGCCGTCCTGGTGCTGGGCGCGGACTGGCAGAAGGTCCAGGAGTTCTTCTTCGACCCCGAGATCATCCGGGAGCAGTTCCCGCGGGTGATCACGACCGCGCTGAAGAACACCGTCATCTACACCGCGTGCGGGTTCGCCTTCGGCCTCGCCCTCGGCCTGGTGCTGGCCCTGATGCGGCTCTCGAGCGTGTGGCCGTGGCGCTGGCTCGCCACCGGGATCATCGAGCTCTTCCGCGGGCTGCCGGCGCTGGTGGTCTTCCTCGCCCTCGGGCAGGGCTTCCCCCGTGCCTTCCCGGACTACGAGATCCCGTTCGGCAACCTCGGCACGGTGACGCTGGCCCTGGGGCTGGTGGGCGGCGCCTACATGGCGGAGACGATCCGCGCGGGCATCCAGGCGGTGCCGAAGGGGCAGATGGAGGCGGCGCGCACCCTGGGCATGTCGCACACGCAGGCCATGGTCACCGTGGTGGTGCCGCAGGCGTTCCGGATCGTGCTGCCCCCGCTGACCAACGAGCTGATCCTGCTCACGAAGGACTCCTCGCTGATCTACATCCTCGGGCTCTCCCTCGACCAGTACGAGCTCACCAAGTGGGGGCGCGAGGGCATGAACAGCGAGGCGAACCTGACCCCCATCATCGTGATCGGCCTGTGCTACCTGCTGATCACGGTGCCGCTGTCGGTCGTCGTACGCCGGATGGAAGCCAAGGCCGGGAGGGCCCGCTGATGACTGCACCCACCGAGCCGTCGTCGACGACGGCAGGGCAGGGCCGCGAGAACGCGGCCATCGACGTCCAGCAGCTGCACAAGTACTTCGGGGACAACGAGGTGCTCAAGGGCATCGACTTCCACGTCGACGACGGCCAGGTGGTCTGCGTGGTCGGCCCCAGCGGCTCGGGCAAGTCGACCCTGCTGCGCTGCATCAACCTGCTCGAGACGCCGACCGCAGGCAAGATCTTCGTCGAAGGCATCGAGGTGACCGACCCCGACGTCGACATCGACCGGCTCCGCTCGCGGATCGGGATGGTGTTCCAGCAGTTCAACCTGTTCCCGCACATGACCGTGCTGCGCAACCTGACGGTCGCGCAGCAGAAGGTGCGCAAGACCTCCAAGGAGGAGGCGGTCGCGCTCGCCCGCCGCAACCTCGAGAAGGTCGGGCTCGCCGACAAGGAGCAGGCCTTCCCCGCCCACCTCTCCGGCGGTCAGCAGCAGCGGGTCGCCATCGCGCGGGCGCTGTCGATGGAGCCGCAGCTGATGCTGTTCGACGAGCCCACCTCTGCGCTGGACCCCGAGCTGGTCGGTGACGTGCTGGCCGTGATGAAGGACCTGGCGTCCGAGGGCATGACCATGATGGTGGTCACCCACGAGATGGGTTTCGCGCGCGAGGTCGGCGACAAGCTCGTGTTCATGGACGGCGGGGTGATCGTCGAGGAGGGCGAGCCCGGCGACGTACTGAGCAACCCGCAGCAGGAGCGCACCCAGGCGTTCCTGTCGAAGGTGCTCTGAGCCGCCGCCTCAGAGGATCGCGCCGGGCGTGTACGCCGCGGCGGCCGGGTGCCGCTCGACCAGGGCGGCCACCCTGCGGCACACCTCCTGGGTCTGGGCGACCGCGGCGCCGGTGAAGGTGATCGGGTCGGACACCAGCCCGTCGAGCTGCTCGGCGGTCAGCCCCAGCCGGTCGTCGGCGGCGAGCTTGGCGAAGACGTCGTTGGCGGCCTGGCCCTTGCGCATGGCCAGCGCCGTGCCGACCGCCGCCTCCTTGATCGCCTCGTGCGCGGTCTCCCGGCCGACGCCGTTGCGGACGGCCGCCATCAGCACCTTGGTGGTGGCCAGGAACGGCAGGTAGCGGTCGAGCTCGCGCTGGATGACCGCCGGGAAGGCCCCGAACTCGTCGAGCACGGTGAGGAAGGTCTGGAACAGCCCGTCGACGGCGAAGAACGCGTCGGGGAGCGCGACGCGTCGTACGACGGAGCAGGAGACGTCGCCCTCGTTCCACTGGTCGCCGGCGAGCTCGCCGACCATGGAGAGGTAGCCGCGGGTCACGACGGCGAGACCGTTGACCCGCTCACAGGAGCGGGTGTTCATCTTGTGCGGCATCGCCGAGGAGCCGACCTGGCCCTCCTTGAAGCCCTCGGTCACCAGCTCGTTGCCGGCCATCAGCCGGATGGTGGTGGCGAGGTTGCTCGGCGCCGCGGTGAGCTGGACGAGCGCGGAGACCACGTCGAAGTCGAGGCTGCGCGGATAGACCTGGCCGACCGAGGTGAGGACGCGGTCGAAGCCGAGGTGCCCGGCGACCCGCTGCTCGAGGTCGGCGAGCCGCTCCAGCGCGGCGTCGTCGCCGCCGAGCAGGTCCAGCATGTCCTGCGCGGTGCCGACCGGTCCCTTCACGCCGCGGAGCGGGTAGCGGGCGATGAGCTCCTCGATGCGCTCGACGGCGATCAGCAGCTCGTCGGCCACCGTCGCGAACCGCTTGCCCAGCGTGGTCGCCTGCGCCGCGACGTTGTGCGAGCGGCCCGCCATCACCGTGGTCTCGTGCTCCGCCGCGAGCCGCGCGAGTCGGGCGAGGGCGGCCACGGCGCGGTCGCGGACCAGGGCGAGCGACTGCTTGACCTGCAGCTGCTCGACGTTCTCGGTCAGGTCGCGGGAGGTCATGCCCTTGTGGATGTGCTCGTGCCCGGCGAGGGCCGCGAACTCCTCGATCCGCGCCTTCACGTCGTGGCGGGTGACCCGCTCGCGCGCGGCGATCGAGCCGAGGTCGACCTTCTCGACCACGTCCTCGTAGGCCTCCACCACGCCGTCCGGCACGTCGATGCCTAGGTCCCGCTGCGCCCTCAGCACCGCGATCCACAGCCGCCGCTCGAGCACGATCTTGTGCTCAGGGGACCAGATCTCCGCGAGGTCCGCGGCGGCGTAGCGGGTCGCGAGGACGTTGGGCACGGCGACGTTCGGGGCGGTCACTCCCGGATTCTCCCACGCCACCGAATCGTGGTTCCCGGTGCGTCGAGCCGCGCCCCGTCGCCCGACCGGTGGGAGGAGGGGTCGGGTCAGTGGTCGGTGACGGCGGCGCCCTCGACCACGCCGAGCGGCTCGGCGGCGATGTCGGAGCGGCGCTGGAGACCGGGGAAGGAGATCAGGTCGGCGGCGGCGTAGGCGCGAGCCCGGGCGTCGGAGACGTCGTAGCCGACCGCGCGGACGGCGAGCACCCGGCCGCCGGCGGTGACCAGATGCCGGCCGTCCGGGCCGTCGACGATCGCCGTGCCGGCGTGGATGACGTCCACGTCGGCGACGCCGTTGGCAGCGCCGACGCCGGTAATCACGTCGCCCTTCGACGACGACTCGGGGTAGCCGGCGGAGGCGAGGACGACGGTCACCGACGCGGCGTCGCGGAAGCGGGGCGGGGCGACCTCGGCGAGCCGCCCATGCGCCGCGGCGTGCAGGAGCCCGCCCAGCGGCGAGTCGAGGACGGCCAGCACCGGCTGGATGTCCGGGTCGCCGAAGCGGCAGTTGAACTCGATGACCCGCGGACCCGCCTCGGTCAGCGCGAGGCCGACGTAGAGGCAGCCCACGAACGGCGCGCCTCGCCGGTGCATCTCGTCCAGGGTCGGCTGCACCACCTGGCTCGTCACCGTCGCTGCCAGGTCCGCCGGGGCCCAGGGCAGCGGGCTGTAGGAGCCCATGCCGCCGGTGTTGGGACCGCGGCCGCCGTCGAAGATCCGCTTGAAGTCCTGGGCCGGCTGCAGCGGGTACGCCGTGACGCCGTCGCACACCGCGAACAGCGACACCTCGGGCCCGTCGAGGAACTCCTCCACCACGACCCGGCCACAGGCCGCGGCGTGGGCGAGCGCCTCGGCGCGGTCGCGGGTGACCACCACGCCCTTGCCCGCCGCCAGCGCGTCGTCCTTCACGACGTACGGCGCGCCGAACCGGTCGAGCGCCGCCTCGACCTCCTCGGGGGTGGTGCAGGTGAGCGACGCCGCGGTGGGCACCCCCGCCGCCGCCATCACCTCCTTCGAGAAGGCCTTCGACCCTTCGAGCCGCGCCGCCTCCCGGCCCGGCCCGAACACGGCGACGCCCGCGGACCGGACGTCGTCGGCGATGCCGGCCACCAGCGGCGCCTCGGGCCCGACCACGACGAGGTCGGCGCCGACCTCCCCGGCGAGGGCCGCGACGGCGCTGCCGTCCATCGGGTCGACGTCGTGGACGGTCGCGAACGCGGCGATGCCCGGGTTGCCCGGAGCGGCGTGGACCTCGGTGACCCCCGGGTCGCGGGAGAGCGCGAGGGCGAGCGCGTGCTCGCGGCCGCCGGTGCCGATGACGAGGGTCCTCACGGTCGCCCAGCCTAGGGCCGGCCGACCGGCGCGCCGCGGCTGGTCCGGCGGCTCAGACTCCCGGCACCTGCGGCGTGCTCGGCAGCCGGACCACGAAGGTGGTCCGGCGGTCGTGCCCGGGCGGCACGTACGACGCCTCGCCGCCGTGACTGCGCGCGATCTCGCGGACCAGGTGCAGCCCCAGACCGGTCCCTCCCGTGGCACCGGCGTGGGCGAACCGGTCGAAGAGCCGGTCGAGCAGCCGGGGCTCGACCCCGGGGCCGGCGTCGGAGACGCCGATCTCCACGCCGAACCCGGTCGCCTCGCCGCGCACCGTCACCGGAGGCCGGCCGTGCCGCACGGCGTTCTCCAGAAGGTTGTCGAGCGCCTGCCCGATCCGTGCGGGGTCGGCGACGAACTCGACGTCGTGCTCGACGTGGGCCGAGATGCGGGCGTCGGGATGGACGGCCGTGACCCGGTCGGCCGCGGCGTCGAGCGTCGCGCGCAGATGGATCGTCTCCGGCTGGAGGGCGAGGGCGTCGGCGTGCACGTCGGAGGCGGCCGCGAGGTCGGCGGCGAGCCGGTGCAGCCGGCGGGCGCTGCTCGCCATCGCCTCCAGAACCTGGTCGCGATGGGCCTGCTCCATCCGGTCGCCGAGGTCGCGCAGCAGCGAGACGGAGCCCTCGATGACCGCGGAGGGCGTGCGCAGCTCGTGGGCGGTGAGCGCGAGCACGTGGGCCTGCTGCTCGACCGCGCGTCTGCGCTGCTCCTCGTGGCCGCGCTGCTGGGTGTGGTCGCGGGTGACCTTTGCGAACCCCCGGTGGCGGCCGGCTTCGTCGTACACGGCGGTGATGACCACGCTCGCCCAGAACTGGCTGCCGTCGCTGCGGACCCGCCAGCCCTCCTCGGCGTAGGAGCCGTCGCGGAGCGCCAGCTGCAGGTTGTGCTCCGGGTGCCGGGAGTCGCGCTGGTCGTCGGGGTAGAACACGCGGAAGTGCCGCCCGATGATGTCCTCGGCGGCGTAGCCCTTGATCCGCTCGGCGCCGGCGTTCCAGCTCGCGACCCTGCCGTCGACGCCCAGCATGAAGATCGCGTAGTCCTGCACCGCCGTGACGAGCAGCCGGAACAGCTCCTCGCTGCGGCGCAGCTCCACCTCCGGCGTGATGTCCTGGATCTGCGCGAAGACGTAGAGCGGCTTGCCCCGGGAGTCCCGGATCGGCGCCAGGGTCACCCGCAGCGTGCTGGCGCCGTCGTCGGTCACGAGCGGGTGCTCGAAGGTGGCGTGGTCCTCGTTCTTCTCGGTCAGCAGGGTGAGCGCGTCGTCGAGCTCGTCGCCGTGCTGGCGGGTGAGCACGCCGTAGTCGAGGCCGACGAGGTCGGAGGGCTGACGGTGCACCATCTCGGCGAGCACGGCGTTGGCCCGGACGATGCTCCCGTTGAGCGTCATCGTCGCCATCCCGATCGCCGCCTGGTGGAACACCTCGCGGTAGCGCTCCAGGTGCTCGTCGAGCGCGGCCTGGTCACGGGCGGAGTGCTCGTCGGGCTCGACGGCCACGCGCAGCCCGCGAGGACGTGGGTCGCGGCCGCCGGACACGATGGTCTCGACGTGCTCCAGCAGCCGTTCGGGGAGCTCGCCGATCGGGGTGGACTTCTCGACGAAGTCGACGGCGCCGAGCTCCCGGGCGCGGACCGCGAGGTCGGGGCCCTCGAAGCCGGTGAAGACGACGACCTTGGTCTCCGGCGAGACCGCCAGGATCAGGGGCAGCGCCTCGAGACCGTCCATGACGGGCATCGAGGTGTCCAGCAGCATCAGCGTGGGGTTGTGCTGGTGGGCGAGGAGCATGGCCTCGCCGCCGTCGGCGCCCTCGCCGACGACCTCGAACCGACCGGACGCCTCGAGCCGGGAGCGCACGAGCATGCGCAGCTCTGCTGAGTCGTCGACGATCACCACCGTCGGCCGCTCCGACACAGCACCTCCCACGGACCCCCACGATCCTCGGACCCCACGATGCCCCAAACCGCGTGGTCCATACCCATGTTCCTCAGCGCAGTGGTCTCAGCGCAGCGGGTGGCGGACGACCGCCTGCTCCCGCTCCGGTCCCACACCGACGACGGAGATGCGCGCCCCGGAGCGCTCCTCGACGTACTCCACGTAGTCCTGGGCGGCCTTCGGCAGCTCCTCGAAGGAGCGGCAGTGGGCGATGTCCTCGAACCACCCGGGCAGCAGCTCGTAGACCGGCTTCGCGTGGTGGAAGTCGCTCTGGTTGACCGGCATCTCGTCGTGGCGGACGCCGTCGACCTCGTAGGCCACACACACCGGGACCTGCTCGAGGCCGGTGAGCACGTCGAGCTTGGTGAGCACGAAGTCGGTCACCCCGTTGACCCGGGCGGCGTAGCGCGCGATCACCGTGTCGAACCAGCCACAGCGCCGCGGGCGACCGGTGGTCGTGCCGTACTCCCACCCCTGCTTGCGCAGGAACTCGCCCTTGTCGTCGTGCAGCTCGGTCGGGAACGGACCCTCGCCGACGCGCGTGGTGTAGGCCTTGACGATGGCGATCACCTGGTCGATCCGGGTCGGCGGGATGCCCGAGCCGGTGCACGCTCCGCCCGCCGTCGCGCTGCTGGACGTCACGAACGGGTAGGTGCCGTGGTCGACGTCGAGCAGCGTCGCCTGGCCGGCCTCCAGCAGCACCACCTCGTCCCGGTCGAGCGCCTCGCCGAGGAGCAGCGTCGTGTCGCATACGTACGGCGCCAGCCGCTCCGCGTGGCCGAGCAGCTCCTCGACGGTCTGCTCCACCGAGGGCGCGCGGCGGTTGTAGATCTTGGTCAGCACCTGACCCTTGAGCTCGAGGGCGCCCTCGACCTTCTGGGCGAGGATCTTCTCGTCGAACAGGTCCTGCACCCGGATGCCGATGCGGTTCATCTTGTCGGCGTAGGTGGGGCCGATGCCGCGGCCGGTGGTGCCGATCCGACGGCTGCCGAGGAAGCGCTCGGTCACCTTGTCGAGCTGGCGGTTGTAGTCGGCGATGACGTGGGCGTTGGCGCTGACCTTCAGCCGGCCGGTGTCGATGCCGCGCGCCTCGAGCCCGTCGATCTCCTCGAACAGCACGTCGAGGTCGACGACGACGCCGTTGCCGATCACCGGGGTGCAGCCTGCGGTGAGGATGCCGCTGGGCAGCAGGTGCAGCGCGTACTTCTCCTCACCGATGACCACGGTGTGGCCGGCGTTGTTGCCGCCGTTGAACTTCACGACGTAGTCGACCTGGCTGCCCAGGTGGTCGGTCGCCTTGCCCTTGCCCTCGTCGCCCCACTGGGCGCCGACGATCACGATCGCGGGCATCCGCACGCTCCTTCACTCGGGACGGAGTCCCTCCGCCCGCCTGGTCGGGTCGGCTGCTCAACGCACCCACATCGGGTTCTCCACGTCAAGGAACCCCGGCGGCGACCGGGGCTCTTGCGCCGACACGCTACCAAAACCGGCCTCTGGGCTGGATTCAGCAAACGAGAACGTGTTCTATGTTCGGCGGGCTCGACGACCGCCGCGCCCGAGGCCGACGACCGGAGGACCAGCAGTGGCTGCCAGCAGGGACACCATCCTCGAGACCATCCAGCGCTACGTCGACCTGGTCGGCTCCGGCACCGCTGCGGAGGTCCTCGACCTGTACGCCGACGGCGCGACCGTCGAGGACCCGGTCGGCTCCGAGGTGCGCGCCACGCGGGAGTCGATCCTGGAGTTCTACGCCGGCCTGGAGGGCCTCGAGCAGCAGAGCACCCTGCTCGCGGCACGGGTCGCCGGCAACGAGGCGGCGTTCCAGTTCGAGCTGGTCACCCGAGCGGGCGAGCAGACCTACACCCTCGCGCCGATCGACGTGATGACGTTCGACGACGACGGCAAGATCACCAGCATGCGGGCGTTCTGGGCCGGCGAGGACATGACGGTCGCCGACGCCTGAGCGGCTCCGCCGCGCCGGGACCGGCGTCACCCGCGCGCGGCGGCCAGCTGTACGGCGACCTCCGCGGCCACCGCCCGGGCGAGCGACTCCACCCCGTCGTCCGGTCGCTCGGGCACGACGACGTGCACGTCGCCACCGGCCAGCAGCTGGAGCGCGCCCACCCGCTGCTGCTCGGCCATCTCGGCGGCGTGGCCGGTGTCGCCGTGCACGATCACGCTCGCGCCCTCGGGGGGCAGCGGGGAGAGCCAGCCGCGGGAGGTCGCCAGCACCCGGCGCGCCGGCAGCAGCGCCAGCGCGCCGCCGCCGCACCCCTGGCCGAGGATGACCGAGACGGTCGGCACGGTCATCGTCACCAGGGTGGCGATGCAGCGGGCGATCTCGCCCGCGATCGCCCCTTCCTCGGCCCGCTGCGAGAGCTCGGCGCCGGGGGTGTCCACGACCGTGACCAGTGGCAGCCGCAGCTCCTCGGCGAGGTTCATGCCGCGGCGCGCCTCGCGCAGGGCTCCCGGCCCCATCGGCGTCGCGGCGGTCTGCCGCGACCGGTCCTGCCCGACCAGCACGCAGGGCTGGCCGTCGAGCCGGGTCAGCGCGATCAGGACCGAGTCGTCGCGCTCGCCCTCGTCGGTGCCGCGCAGCCGGAGGGTGCCGGCGGCGCCGTACCGCAGCAGGTCGCGGACGCCGGCGCGCTCCTCGTCGCGGGTGTGCTCGATGTCCTCCCACACCGGGTGGTCGGGCACGGTGCCGGCCGGCACGGGGTCGCGCCGGTCCAGCGACGCGGGCGACGGCCGGTCGACGAGCACGCCGAGGGCGTGGTCGACGAGGGCGGGCAGCTCCTCGGCCGGCACCACCGCGTCGATCACCCCCTTGGCGGCGAGGTTCTCGGCCAGCTGCACGCCCTCGGGGAAGGGCTCGCCGTTGAGGGCCTCGTAGACCTTGGGGCCGAGGAAGCCGACGAGCGCCCCCGGCTCGGCGACCGTCACGTGCCCGAGCGAGCCCCACGACGCGTAGACCCCGCCGGTGGTGGGATGGCGCAGGTGCACCAGGTAGGGCAGCCCCGCGGCCCGGTGCTCCATGAGTGCGCGGGAGATCTCCACCATCTGCACGAAGGCGCGGGTGCCCTCCTGCATCCGGGTGCCGCCCGACGCGGTGCTGGCGAGGACGGGCAGACCCTCGGCCGTGGCCCGGCGGACGGCGCCGGCGATCCGGTCGGCCGCGGCGATCCCGATGGAGCCGGCGAGGAACCGGAACTCGTTGACCACGAACGCCACCGGCCGGCCGCGGACCCTGCCGCGTCCGGTGAGCACCGACTCGTCCGTGCCGGCCTTCTCCGCGGCGGCGCGCAGCTCGGCCTGGTAGTCGTCGGCGTGGGCGCTCAGGTCGATCGGGGCGTCCCACGACTCGTAGGACCCCTCGTCGAGCACCAGGTCGATCAGCTCACGTGCCGTCCAGCGGCGACTCGTCCCCATGCGCCCGAACTCTAGGCTGGGGCCATGGCGAATCCTCCCGGCCCGCTCCTGGTGATCACCAACGCCGACGCCGGTACGGCGGACGAGGTGGCGCTGACCGAGGCACTGGACGTCCTGCGGGCGGCCACCGACGTCGAGGTCCGGGCGACCGCCGCGCCCGAGGAGCTCGACGCCGCGCTCGCGGACGTCGACGGCCGGCGGATCGTGGTGGTCGGCGGCGACGGCAGCCTGCACGCCGTCGTCGCCTCGCTGCACCGGCAGGGCCGGCTCGCCGACAGCGTCCTCGGGCTGGTCCCCCTCGGCACCGGCAACGACTTCGCCCGGACGCTGTGCATCCCGCTCGAGCCGGCCGCGGCTGCCGAGGTCGTGCTCACCGGCGAGGTGCGCCCGCTCGACCTGGTCGTCGACGACGCGGAGGGCGTGACCGTCAACAGTGTCCACGTCGGCGCGGGTGCGCTGGCCGGAGCGCGGGGCGCGAAGTGGAAGGAGCGGCTCGGTGCCGTCGGCGTCGGCCGGCTGAACCTCGGCAAGCTGGGCTATCCCATCGGCGCGCTGCAGACGGCGATCAACCCGCCCAGCCTCCGCGTCCGCGTCGAAGTCGACGGCGCCGTGATCGCCGACGTCGACACCGACGTGCTGATGGTCGCGATCGGCAACGGGGCGTCGGTCGGGGGCGGCGCGGAGCTCACGCCCGACGCCCAGCCGCACGACGGCCTCGTCGACGTGCTCGTGGCCTCCCCCGCCCGGCTCGCCGACCGGCTGGCGCTGGCGCTGCGGCTGCCGTTCGGCCGCCACGACGAGCACGCCACCGTGACGGCGGTGCGCGGCCGCGCGGTCACGATCAGCGGGGGCCTGTTCCGTTGCAACAGCGACGGCGAGATCGGCGGCCCGGTGCGCAGCCGGACGTGGCGGGTGGAGCCGGCGGCGTACTCCATGGTGGTGCCGGTGACCGACCGGGCGGACGCGGTGGCCTGAGCGCCTCCGGGGCGTGCGCGTCGACGGGTGCCCGGCGGGCGGCTCAGCGCTCCGGCCGCAGGTGGGGGAAGAGGATCGTCTCCCGGATCCCGGCCCCGGTGAAGAGCATGATCAGCCGGTCGATGCCGAGGCCCATCCCGCCCATCGGCGGTGCGCCGTACTCCAGGGCGCGGAGGAAGTCCTCGTCGAGCTGCATCGCCTCGGGGTCGCCGCCGGCCGCCTGGATCGACTGCTGGGTGAGCACCTCGCGCTGCACCACCGGGTCGACGAGCTCGCTGAACGCGGTGCCGCGCTCCACGCCGGCGATGATCAGGTCCCACGCCTCGATCAGCCGCGGGTCGTCGCGGTGGCGACGGGCGAGCGGCTGGGCCGACGGCGGGTAGTCGCACACGAAGGTCGGCTGCAGGAGCGTGGGCTCCACGAGCTCGGAGAGCAGCTCGAGGACCAAGGTCTCGGCGCCCCACGACTCTTCGTAGCCGAGGTCGTGCTCGTCCATCACCTGGCGGAGCGTCGCGACGTCGGTGTCGGGCGTGACCTCGCGTCCGACCGCCTCGCTGACGCCCTGGTAGACGGGGAGCCACCGCCACTCCCCGTCGAGGTCGACCGTGCCCGCCGGGGTCTCGACCTGCCGGGAGCCGACCGCGTCGGCGGCGGCGAGGACGAGCTCGCGGGTGAGGTCGGCCATGGTGCGCTGGTCGCCGTAGGCCTGGTAGGCCTCCAGCATCGTGAACTCGGGGCTGTGCGTGGAGTCGACGCCCTCGTTGCGGAAGATCCGGCCGATCTCGAAGACCTGGTCGACTCCGCCGACCACCGCCTTCTTGAGGTTGAGCTCGAGCGCGATCCGCAGCGTCATCTCCTGGTCGAAGGCGTTGATGTGCGTGCGGAACGGCCGCGCCCGCGCCCCGCCGTGGATCAGCTGCAGGACCGGGGTCTCCACCTCGAGGTACCCCTTCTGCTCGAGCGTGGTGCGCACCGCCCGCACGATCGCGGCCCGGGTGCGCACCATGTCGCGCGCCTCCTGGCGCACGATCAGGTCGGCGTACCGCTGCCGGACGCGGACCTCCTCGGAGAGGTCCTTGTGCAGCACGGGCAGCGGCCGGATCGCCTTCGAGGCCATCGCCCAACGGGAGGCGAACACCGAGAGCTCGCCGCGCTTGGAGGAGATGACGCGGCCCTCGACGAAGACGTGGTCGCCGAGGTCGACCTTGGCCTTCCAGTCGGCGAGCGCCTCCTCGCCGACCTCGCCGAGGCTGAGCATCACCTGCAGCCGGGTGCCGATCCCCTCCTGGAGGGTCGCGAAGCAGAGCTTGCCGGTGTTGCGCACGAAGATCACCCGCCCCGCGACGCCGACCACGTCCTGGGTCTCCTCGCCGGCCTCGAGGTGGCCCCACCGCTCGCGGACCTCGGCGAGGGTGTGGGTCCGGTCGACGGCGACCGGGTACGGCTCGACGCCCTCGGCCAGCAGCTGCTCACGCTTGGCCAGCCGGACCTTCATCTGGTCGTTGAGGTCCGGCTCGGGGGCGGTGCTGGGCGCGTCGTTCACGCTGCACAGGCTAGGCGACCGGCGGGGTGGGGCCGGGTGCGGGCTGGGGGCGGATCTGGCTTGTAACTCGGTGTTCGGTCATCCACCACGGAGTCATGACGCGTCACAGCACCGTGGCAGTGGTCCGTAACACCGAGTTACAAGCGAGCTCACCCCCCACCCAGCAGCTCGTCCGCCGCCGTCGGGCTGGAGTCGCGGAGGAAGTCGCGGCAGCGCTCCCACTCGTCGGTCTCGCCGATGGCGCGGGCGGCGAGGGCGAGGAGGGCCAGGCAGCGGAGGAAGCCGCGGTTGGGCTCGTGCTCCCACGGCACCGGCCCGTGACCCTTCCAGCCGTTGCGTCGCAAGAGGTCCAGCGAGCGGTGGTAGCCGACCCGGGCGTAGGCGTAGACGGTCACGTCGTCGGCGCCCTGCTCCCGCGCCTGGTCGGCGAGGCTGGCCCACGCGAGCGGCGACGCCGGCAGGCGTCGTACGACGGCGCTCGGCGCGTCTCCTGCGGCGAGGAGGTCGGCGGCGGGGTCGGCGGGCAGGTTCGTCGGAGGAGGGCCGGCCATCAGGTCGGCTCCGGGCGTCAGCGGAGGCATGGAGCCATTGTGGCCCGCGCTCCTGAGGGTCGGCGGGCGGCCTCCGGGGCCGGCCGGGCCGGCGGGGCGGTCAGTCCACGATGAACCCGAACAGCGGGCTGTCGGGCGACACCTTCTCCACCCGCAGCTTCGACGCCGCCATCCGCGCGAGGAGCCCTTCGAGGTCGTCGGGGTGCTGCATCTCGATGCCGACGAGAGCGGGCCCGGTCTCGCGGTTGTTGCGCTTGGTGTACTCGAAGAGCGTGATGTCGTCGTCGGGGCCGAGCACGTCGTCGAGGAACCTCCGGAGCGCACCCGGCTCCTGGGGGAACTCGACGAGGAAGTAGTGCTTCAGCCCCTCGTGGACCAGCGCCCGCTCGACGATGTCGGCGTAGCGGGAGACGTCGTTGTTGCCGCCCGAGACGACGGCCACCACGCGGGATCCCGGCGCCAGACCGAGCGCGTCGAGCCCGCCCGACGCTCCGAGCCGCAGCGCCGCGGGCGCGAGCGCGCCGGCGGGCTCGGCGATGATGCCGTCGACCTGGTAGAGGTCGAGCATCTCCACGCAGATCAGCCCCTCCGGCACGGGAACCGTGGTGATCTCGACGCGCGGCCGGGCCGCGTCGACCACGGCGTAGGTCAGGTCGCCCACCCGCCGGACCGCCGCGCCGTCGACGAACTGGTCGACCGCGCCCAGGTCGACCGGTCGGCCCGCCTCGATCGCCGCCGCGAGGGAGGCCGCGCCGGAGGGCTCGGCGGCGACCACCCTCACCGAGGGTGCCCGCTCCCCGAGCACGGCGAGGCAGCCGGCGAGGAGGCCGGCGCCGCCCACCGGCAGCACCACCGCGTCGGGGGTCCAGCCGAGGCCGGCCGACTGGGCGAGGATCTCGGCGGCGACGGTGCCCTGGCCCGCCACGATGCCGGGGTGGTCGAACGCCGGGATCACCGTCGCCCCCGACGCCGCGGCGAACTCCGCGGCGGCCACCGCCGCGTCGTCGTACGCCTCGCCGGCGATCACCACCTCGACCATCGCGCCGCCGAGTGCCGCGACGCGGTCGCGCTTCTGGCGCGGTGTCGTGCGGGGCAGGAAGATCGTGGCGCGCACGCCGGCCCGCGCGCAGGCGAACGCGACACCCTGGGCGTGGTTGCCCGCGCTCGCGCACGTCACGCCCGTGGCCCGCTGTTCGTCGGTCAGCCCGGCCAGCACGGTGTAGGCGCCCCGGGCCTTGTAGGAGCGCACGGGTGTCAGGTCCTCACGCTTGAGCCAGACGTCGAGCCCCGTCAGGGCGGACAGCCGCCCCGCTCGCTGCAGCGGGGTCGGCGCGACGACCGGCCCCAGCAGGGCCGCGGCCCGGTCGACGTCGGCCGCGGTGGGGAGGTGGTG
Source organism: Nocardioides proteolyticus (assembly GCF_051280635.3). Taxonomy (NCBI): domain Bacteria; kingdom Bacillati; phylum Actinomycetota; class Actinomycetes; order Propionibacteriales; family Nocardioidaceae; genus Nocardioides; species Nocardioides proteolyticus. The sequence goes on from NZ_JBNBPO030000013.1 coordinate 80,200, forward strand.
AGGGTCGCGCGACGCTGGCTCCGTGACCTCCTCGGCCTCCCCCGGACCCGGTCCTCCGACCTCCCCGATCACCGCTCGCTCAGCCGACGGTCTTGCCGGCCGACCGCAGGTGCTCGGCCGCCTCGACGACGCGCGCGGCCATGCCGGCCTCGGCCGCCTTGCCCCACGACCGGGGGTCGTAGAGCTTCTTGTCGCCCACCTCGCCGTCGACCTTCAGCACCCCGTCGTAGTTGCGCAGCATGTGCTCGGCGACCGGGCGGGTGAAGGCGTACTGGGTGTCGGTGTCGACGTTCATCTTCACCACGCCGTAGTCGACGGCCGCGGCGATCTCCTCCGCCGACGAGCCGGAGCCGCCGTGGAAGACGAGGTCGAACGGCTTCGCGTCGGCCGCGAGCCCGAGCTCCTTGACGACCGCCTCCTGGGCGGCCTTGAGGATCTCGGGGCGGAGCTTGACGTTGCCGGGCTTGTAGACGCCGTGCACGTTGCCGAAGGTGAGCGCCGTCAGGTAGCGCCCCTTCTCGCCGACCCCCAGCGCCCGCACCGTGGCGAGCGCGTCGTCGGGCGTCGTGTAGAGCTTCTCGTCGATCGCGCCGACGATGCCGTCCTCCTCGCCGCCGACCACGCCGACCTCGATCTCGAGGACGATCCGGGCGGCCGCGGCCTTGGCGAGGAGCTCCTCGGCGATCTGGAGGTTCTCGTCCAGCGGCACGGCGGAGCCGTCCCACATGTGGGACTGGAACAGCGGCTGCTCGCCGCGCTGCACGCGCTCGGCGGAGATCTGCAGGAGCGGGCGCACGAACTTGTCGAGCTTGTCCTTGGGGCAGTGGTCGGTGTGCAGCGCGATGTTCACCGGATAGCTCTTGGCGACCTCGGCGGCGTACGCCGCGAACGCGACCGACCCGGTCACCATGTCCTTGACGCTGGGACCGGAGAGGTACTCCGCCCCGCCGGTGGAGATCTGGATGATGCCGTCGGAGCCCGCGTCCGCGAAGCCCTTCAGGGCGGCGTTGAGCGTCTGGGACGAGGTGACGTTGATCGCCGGGAAGGCGAAGGCGCCCGCCTTCGCTGCGTCGAGCATCTCGGCGTACTTCTCGGGGGTTGCGATAGGCATGCTGCTGAGCTCCTGCGCGGGTGTGGGAACGACTCCCTTCAACCTACCGTGGCGCGCCGGCCGCCCTCACCCGCCGCCCGACCGCCGCGCGTGACCCTCCCGAGGCCGGATCGGCCGGCCCCGGAGTGTGACCCACGTAACATTCCGCCGCCCCGGGCGTTCAACCCCTGAAGGCGCCGGCTCGGCAGCCGAGCGCGCCCGAAGGAGGCCCCCCGATGACTCGACTCGCCGCTGCGCTCCTCGGCCTGGTGGTCGCGATGCTCCTCGCCGCGCCCGCCGACGCCCACGAGGAGCGCGACTCGGAGTTCCCGCCCGGCACCGGTTCGGTGCCCGTGCACCGCTCGCTCGCCGACGCCGCCGACGTCCTCGTCGTCTGCAAGCCCGACTCGGCCGAGCGGATCGCCGCCATCGACGACCCGCAGCTGCGCCAGCACAACCAGGCGCTGCTGGACCGGTGCAGGTTCGAGCACCTCCAGGCGGCGGTCGACGCGGTCGACACCCAGCGCAGCAACATCTACGTCCTGCCCGGCGTCTACCGCGAGGAGCCGTCGTGGGACCCCACCTGCGACGAGGGGTACGACGGCGGCGTGGTCAGCTACGAGCTGTCGTACTCGTGCGGCGAGATCGTCAACCTCGTCACGGTCGCCGGCGACGATCCCGACGACCCCGACATCGTCTGCGACGGACCTCGCTGCCACCTGCAGATCGAGGGCACCGGCGCCGACCCCGAGGACGTGGTGCTCACCGGCGGCTTCCGCGAGGACGGCGACTGGGTCAAGCACAACGGGCTCAAGGCCGACCGTGCCGACGGGTTCTACCTCGCGAACATGACCCTCGAGCTGTTCCGCGAGAACGCCGTCTACGTCCACGAGACCGACGGTTTCGTCGTCGACCGGGTGGTCACCCGCTACAACGACCTCTACGGCGTGCTCGCCTTCACCTCCGACCACGGCCTGATCGAGAACTGCGAGGCGCACCACAACGGCGACTCCGGGATCTATCCGGGCAGCGCCGCCGACGTGAACGCCAAGAACCGGAAGACCGGCCCGCTGACCCGGTGGGCGGTCGAGGTGCGCAACTGCGACATGCACCACAACGCCCTCGGCTTCTCCGGCACCGCCGGCAACTCCGTCTACGTCCACGACAACCGGATGCACCACAACGGCATCGGGTTCGTCGTCGAGTCGATCCTGGCCGGCCACCCCGGCATGCCCCAGGACCACGGGTGGTTCACGCGCAACAAGATCTACTCCAACAACCTCAACTACTACCCCAACGTGCAGGGCGAGGACGCCCCCTGCCAGGCGGAGAAGCCCGCCGACCGCGGGCACGAGCGGGGCGTCGTCTGCCCGCCACTGCCCCTGCCCGTCGGCACCGGCGGCATGATCGTGGGCAACCACAACTACGTCGACGACAACCAGGTGTGGGACAACTGGCGGCAGGGTTTCATGCTCTTCTGGGTGCCGCCGGCCCTGATGCGGGAGGACTACAACCCCCTGCACCAGACCGACAACTCCAACCACAACTACTTCACCCGCAACCTGATGGGCGTCTCGCCCGAGGGCGACTACGCACCCAACGGCCTCGACGTGTGGTGGGACGACGCCGGCGTGGGCAACTGCTGGGAGAACAACCAGGTCGCTCCCGGCAAGAAGCTCACCCACAACGCGACGCTCGGCTACCTGCCGAACTGCCGGATCCGGTCGTTCCTGCCCGTCAGCAACCTGATCAAGACCACGAGCCTGCTGCCGTGCGCCCAGTACGACCGCTACTCCAACCCGCAGCCGAAGGGCTGCACCTGGATCGTCACGCCGCAGAAGCCGACCGAGGCGAGCATCGCGCGGGCGGCGGCAGCGGGCGACCGCGACCCCGTCGGCCCCGTGGTGCCGGCGCTCGTCGTGGGGATCGGCCTCGCCGGCGCCTTCGCGCTCCGGTTCCGCGGCCGGCGGTCGGGGTCGCGATGAGTCTCCTCGTCCGGGCCGAGCGGGAGGCGTCGTACGACGCGGGCGGCTCCGCCGAGCCACGGTCGCCGCGCCGGCGACGACGCGCGCTGTGGGCGGTCGGTGTCGTCTGCCTGGTCGCGGTATGGCTGCTCGCGCCCGCACTGGTGCGGCTGGAGCAGGGCGTCGCGCCGGGGCTGCCGGTGCAGGCCGGCCTGATGATCCCCGAGTACGGCGCCGACGGCACCTACGCGCTGCACTACCGCCACGACGAGACGGTCACGCTCACCGTGCCGGTGCACAACCGCGGGCCGCTGCCGCTGACGGTCGACCGGGTCGGCCTGCCCGACCAGCCGCGGCCGCTGCTGGTGGCCGACGGCGACAACCTGCCGCTGCGGGTGGCGCCGTGGACCACCGCGGAGGTCACGCTCACCCTGCGGTTCGACAACTGCCGCTACTACCACGAGCGCTCGGCGGCCACCTGGAGCGAGGTGGTGGTGGCCGGGTCCGTGCTCGGGCGCGGCTTCGACTCCGCGGTCCGGCTCGCCCACCCGTTGGCCCTGCACGGCCAGGTCATCAACAACTGCCCCGACCGCACGCTGACGCGCGGCGACGACGTACGCCGTCCCTGAGCCGTGCGGCCGGTCAGCCCCGCCACGCCTCGTCGCTGGACAGGTCGGCGTGCTGCCGCACCCAGGCGTGCATCGCGATCGCCGCTGCGGCCGAGGCGTTGATCGACCGGGTGGACCCGAACTGCGCGATGGAGAACGTGCCGTCGCACGCCGCGCGGGCCTCGTCGGAGAGCCCCGGCCCCTCCTGCCCGAAGAGGAAGCAGACCCGGCGCGGGACCTGCATGGTCTCCAGGTGCGCGGAGCCCGGGAGGTTGTCGATCCCGAGCAGGGGGACGGCGACGCCGTGCACCTCGGTGTCGCGGAGGTAGCCGCGCAGGTCGGCGACCGAAGGGTGGTGGCGCACGTGCTGGTAGCGGTCGGTCACCATCGCGCCCCTGCGGTTCCAGCGGCGGTTGCCGACGATGTGCACCTCCCGCGCGAGGAAGGCGTTGGCCGAGCGCACGATGGTGCCGATGTTGAAGTCGTGCTGCCAGTTCTCGATGGCGACGTGGAAGTCGTGCCGGCGCCGGTCGAGGTCGGCCACGATCGCCTCGAGGGTCCAGTACCGGTAGCGGTCGACGACGTTGCGGCGGTCGCCGCTGCGCAGGAGCTCCGGATCGAGGCGCGGATCGTCCGGCCACGGGCCTTCCCACGGCCCCACGCCGACCTGCGGCCGGCCGTGCGGCATCGGGTCGTACGGCGCCCGCGCGGCCTCGGGGTCCTCCACGAGGAGTCAGGGTAGTTCCCGATGTGGCTGTCGGCGCCCAGCGGTACCGTGACGGTTGTGCCAGCGCTCGTCGACCTCCTCCCGGTCGTCCCCGACGCGGTGCCGCTCTTCCTCGGCATCGACTGGCTCGACCCCGAGTGGCTGCTGGACCGGTTCGGCTCCGAGTTCCTCTGGGTGAGCCTGCTCATCCTGTTCATCGAGTGCGGCCTCTTCTTCCCGTTCCTGCCGGGCGACGCGCTGCTCTTCGCCTACGGCATCTTCGTGGCGACCGAGCGGCTGGACGTGTTTCCCGGCTCGCCGCTGGTCGAGCTGCTGATCGGGATGAGCCTGCTCGTCGTGGCCGGCTTCGCCGGCAACGTGGCGGGCTACGAGATCGGCCGGAAGATCGGCCCGCCGCTCTACTCGCGGGACGGGCGGTTCCTGAAGAAGAAGTACTTCGACGAGACCGAGGTGTTCTTCGAGAAGCACGGCAACAAGGCGCTGGTGATCGGCCGGTTCGTGGCCTTCGTGCGCACCTACATCACCGTCGTGGCGGGCGTCACCGGCATGGACCGGCGTCGCTTCTACGTCTGGAGCCTCGTGGGGGCGGTGCTCTGGGTGCTGTCGATCTCCATGCTCGGCTACTTCCTCGGCATGCGGGTCCCCTGGCTGGGCGACAACATCGACTACGTCATCATCGCGATCTGTGCGTTCGGTGGCGTGCTGATGCTGGGCGAGGCGATCCGCCGCCGGCGTACCAACGCCCCGGAGGCCGACGACCGCGACCACGACGGCCGGCCCGACCGCGACATCGCCGGCTTCGACGTCAAGTCGCCCGACCGGGGCCGTTCCTAGGTGTCGGTCCCCGACCGCCGCTCGCGCGCCAGGCCGCGCACCCGCAGCACCAGCCACCAGCCGACCGCGGCCACGACCACGGCGATGACCACCCACTGGAAGGTGCCGACCACGCCCTCGACGCGGTGCCACTGCTCGCCGAGGAAGTAGCCGGCGAGCACGAAGGTGGTGTTCCAGATCGCGCTCCCCGCCGCGGTGAGCCCGAGGAACAGCAGGAAGGGCATCCGCTCCACTCCCGCCGGGATCGAGATCAGGCTGCGGAAGATCGGGATCATCCGGCCGAAGAAGACCGTCTTCTTCCCGTGCCGCCCGAACCAGGCCTCCGTGCGCTCGAGGTCGCTGCGCCGGGTGAGGGGCAGCCGCTCCCACACCCAGTAGACCCGGTCCCGCCCGATCAGGACGCCCAGCCAGTACAGGACGACGGCGCCGACGATCGAGCCGGCCGTGGTCCACAGCAGCGCCTCGGCCAGGGTGAACTCGCCGCGGCTCGCCGTGAACCCCGCCAGGGGGAGGATGATCTCGCTCGGCAGCGGCGGGAAGAGGTTCTCGAGGGCGATCGCCGCACCGGCCCCGGCGGGGCCGAGGCGCTCCATGAGGTCGACCGCCCAGCCGGCGACGCCGGTGAGCTCCTCGGAGTCAGCCACGGGCAGCCCGTGCGGCGTCGAGCTCGGCCTTCGTGAGCACGGCGCGCACCTCCAGGCCGACGTCGGCGAGCGGGTTCTGCCCCTCGGGGCTGCGGTCGATCGCGCACACCACCGTCTCCACGATCGCGCCTGCCGCCCGCAGCGCGTTCGTGGCGTCCCGCACGGCGCCACCGGTCGTGATCACGTCCTCGATCAGCACCACCCGCTGCGCTGTGAAGTCGGGGCCCTCGGCCAGCTTCGCGGTGCCGTACTCCTTGGCCTGCTTGCGGACGAACAGCGTCGGCATGCCGATCAGCTGGCTGACCGCGGTGGCGATCGGGATGCCGCCCATCTCCAGCCCACCGAGCAGGTCCTTCTCGGTCGGGAGCAGCTGGGCCACCTCCCGGGCGACGCGGGCCAGGAGCTGGGGGTCGGCCTCGAACAGGTACTTGTCGAAGTACTCGCTGCTGACCTGGCCCGACCGGAGGGTGAACTCGCCCGTCAGCCGGCAGGTCGCGTCGATGTCGGCGGCGAGCGCCGTGTCGGTGGTCGTCACGGGGTGAAGGCTAGTTGCCGGGTCGCGGCACCGGTGATCTGCCCGCTCGGGCGGGGTGAAGGTCGGCGACCTCCGCAGGGCCGGCCGTGTCCGGGGGGCTCGCCGGTTAGGGTCCGAAGGGTGCACAGCGCCTCCCGCCGCGTCGCCGACCTCCCCGCCACCATCTTCGCCGAGATGTCGGCCCTCGCCGCACGCACCGGAGCGGTCAACCTGGGTCAGGGCTTCCCCGACTCCGACGGCCCGCCCGAGGTCCTCGCCGCTGCCGCGCGGGCCCTGCAGGAGGGTCACAACCAGTACGCCCCGGGCGCCGGGATCGCGCCGTTGCGCGCGGCGATCGCGCGGCACCAGCAGCGGCACTACGGCATCGACCTGGACCCGGACAGCCAGGTGCTGGTGACCACCGGCTGCACCGAGGCGATCGCCGGGGCGCTGCTCGGGCTGGTCGATCCCGGCGACGAGGTCGTCGCGCTCGAGCCCTACTACGACTCCTACACCGCGATGATCTCCTTCGCCGGTGGCGTACGGCGGCCGGTGACCCTGCGCGCCCCCGACTTCCGGCTCGACCCGGCCGAGCTCGAGGCGGCCGTCACCGACCGCACCCGGCTGATCCTGCTCAACACGCCGCACAACCCGACCGGGCGCGTCCTCGACGCCGACGAGCTGGCCGCCGTGGCCCGCGTCGCGCAGGAGCGGGACCTGGTCGTGGTCACCGACGAGGTCTACGAGCACCTCACCTTCGACGGCCGGGCGCACGTGCCGATCGCCACGCTGCCCGGGATGGCCGAGCGGACGCTGACGCTCTCCAGCGCCGGCAAGTCGTGGTCGGTCACGGGCTGGAAGGTCGGCTGGGCCACCGGCCCGGCCCCGCTCGTCTCCGCCGTGATGGGCGCCAAGCAGTGGCTGACCTACACCTCCGGGGCGCCGCTCCAGCCGGCGGTGGCGGTGGCCCTCGACGAGCACGGCGACTTCCCGCGCCAGCAGGCGCGCTGGCTTCAGGACCGTCGCGACCAGCTGGTGAGCGGGCTGCGCGCGGCCGGCCTGGCGTCGTACACGCCGGAGGGGACGTACTTCGCCACGACGGACGTCGGCGAGCTCGGCTGGGCCAGCGGCCGCGACTTCTGCCGGGCGCTTCCCGAGCGGGCGGGCGTCGTCGCCATCCCCGCGGAGGTGTTCTACGACCGGCCCGACGACCCCGGCGGCGGGCGGCGCCTGGTGCGCTGGGCGTTCTGCAAGGACGCCGCCGTCCTCGACGAGGCCGTACGACGCCTGGCCGGCGCCGACCTCAGCGCCTGAACCAGGCCGACACGTCGGGGCGCAGCAGCAGCCAGCTGGCGATGCCGCTCGCGGCGGCGACGAGCACCAGCGGCGATCCGACGAGGGCACCGGCGAGCGCCGCCGGCGCCGCGCACGCACCGGAGACCGCGAGCGTGATGCGGGCCCAGTTGCGGCCACGGAGGACGAGTGTGGCGAGCACGAGCGCGGCGAGGCACCACAGCACGATGGCGGCGACGATCGCGATCATCATCGCGAGGAACATGTCCTCGGTCAGGTTCATCGACTCCAGGGAGCGTCCCTGCTGCTCCTCGACGCGCTCGACCTGCTCCGCGAGGGTGTCGCGGTCGAGGAGCGCCGGGATCGCGGCCAGCATGGTCACGGTCACGAACACCGCGCCGGTCCAGGTCAGCACGATCGCCCAGATGAGCGCCGAGGGACGGCGGCCGGCGGCGGGCCGCGGCGGCGCCGCGGCCGCGGGCCCGCTCGTCCCAGCGCCCGCCCGAGGCGGTCCCGCAGCAGGCGGCCCCGGCGCGGCGCCGGGCGGGCGCAGCGAGGCGAGCCGCTCGGCGCGGCGCTCCTCGAAGCGCTGCACCCACGGCCTGCCGGCGTACCAGTCCCGGGTGGGCTGGAGCCAGAGCAGCGTGATGCCGGCGACGGTCAGCGGCGCGAAGAGGCTGTCGGTGGCGAAGCCCGCGACGAGCAGCACGGGGGCGAGCGCGGTCAGCGCGATCCGGGCGCTCCGCGACCGCTTGTAGACCTGGAACCCGAGGATGGCCGACGCGGTCGCGGCACCACCGGCGACCATGCACAGCACCCGGACCGTCGTGGTCAGGCCCTCGATGCCGATCCCGGCCTCCGACAGCGGCGGCTCGGCCAGCGCCTGCCTCAGCCCGTCCTGGACCTCCAGGGTGTGCAGCGACGAGATCCGCTGCCACGCCGCCAGCACCACCGCCACCGACCCGGCGATGACCAGAGCCCCGGCCAGCGTCGCCTGTCCCGGACGCGGCTCCGGCTGGTTGCTCATGCGCGCCATTCCATCAGACCGCCTCACCCCCGATTCGAGGGGTCGGGCTGGATCTTGTCGGGGCTGGGTCAGGCGGCGGAGAGCTCGAGGCCGTCCTCGCCGCGGTCGACGCGTACGGCGCCGCCGTCGGCGACCTGGCCGCCGATCAGCATCCGGGCGAGGGGGTCGCCGATGGCGCTCTGCACCAGGCGGCGCAGCGGCCGGGCGCCGTACGCCGGGTCGTAGCCGACGTCGGACAGCCAGGCCCGGGCCTCGGGGGTGACGTCGATCGAGATCCGCCGGACGGCGAGCCGCTTCTCCAGCAGCGCCAGCTGCAGGTCGACGATGCGCGACAGGTCGTCGCGGGTCAGGGCCTCGAAGGTGACGATCTCGTCGAGCCGGTTGAGGAACTCCGGCTTGAAGCTCTGCCGCACCAGCGCCAGCACCGACTCCCGCTGCTTCTCCGGGTCGAGCGTCGGATCCACGAGGTACTGCGACCCGAGGTTGGAGGTCAGGATCAGGATCGTGTTGCGGAAGTCCACGGTGCGGCCCTGGCCGTCGGTGAGCCGGCCGTCGTCGAGGACCTGCAGGAGGATGTCGAACACCTCCGGGTGCGCCTTCTCCACCTCGTCCAGCAGCACGACCGAGTACGGCCGGCGCCGGACCGCCTCGGTGAGCTGGCCGCCCTCGTCGTAGCCGACGTAGCCGGGAGGCGCGCCGACCAGCCGGGCCACGGAGTGCTTCTCGGAGTACTCGCTCATGTCGATGCGCACGATCGCCCGCTCGTCGTCGAACAGGAAGTCGGCCAGCGCCTTGGCGAGCTCGGTCTTGCCCACCCCCGTCGGGCCGAGGAACAGGAAGGAGCCGGTCGGGCGGTTGGGGTCGGCGATGCCCGCCCGCGCCCGCCGTACGGCGTCGCTGACGGCTCCGACCGCCTCGCGCTGGCCGATCAGGCGCTCGCCGAGCACCTGCTCCATCTCCAGCAGCTTGGCGGTCTCGCCCTGCAGCATCCGGCCGGTCGGGATGCCGGTCCACGCCTCGACCACCTCGGCGACCTGCTCGGCACCGACCTCCTCGCCGACCAGCTTGTCGGCGGGGTCGGTCTCCGCGGCGTCGGTCACCGCCTCGATCTCGCGGATCTGCGCCTCCAGCTCGGGGATCCGGCCGTAGAGGATCTCGCTGGCGCCGGCCAGGTTGCCGTCGCGGGTGAGCCGGTCGGCCTCGACCCGAAGCTGGTCGAGCTGCCGGCGCAGCTCGCCCTCACCCTCGAGGGACGACTTCTCCCGCTCCCAGCGGGCCTCCAGCGCCCGCAGCTCCTCCTCCTTGTCGGCGAGGTCCTTGCGCAGCACGGCCAGCCGCTCGACGGAGGCCTCGTCGCTCTCCTTCTCGAGCGCGAACTCCTCCATCTTCAGCCGGTCGACCTGGCGCCGGAGCTGGTCGATCTCCTCGGGCGAGGACTCGATCTCCATCCGCAGGCGGGACGCGGCCTCGTCGACCAGGTCGATCGCCTTGTCGGGCAGCTGGCGTCCGGTGATGTAGCGGTCGGACAGCGTGGCGGCGGCGACCAGGGCGGCGTCGGTGATCCGCACGCCGTGGTGGGCCTCGTACTTCTCCTGGATCCCACGCAGGATCTGGATGGTGTCCTCGACCGAGGGCTCGCCGACGAAGACCTGCTGGAACCGCCGCTCCAGCGCGGGGTCCTTCTCGATGCGCTCGCGGTACTCGTCCAGCGTGGTGGCACCGATCATGTGCAGCTCGCCGCGGGCCAGCATCGGCTTGAGCATGTTGCCGGCGTCCATCGCGGAGTCGCCGCCCGCGCCCGCCCCGACGACCGTGTGCAGCTCGTCGATGAAGGTGATCACCTGGCCGCTGGACTGCTTGATCTCCTCGAGCACCGCCTTGAGCCGCTCCTCGAACTCGCCGCGGTACTTCGCGCCGGCCACCATCGCGGCCAGGTCGAGCGACAGCACCCGCCGGCCCTTCAGCGAGTCGGGCACGTCGCCGGCCACCACCCGCTGCGCGAGCCCCTCGACCACGGCGGTCTTGCCGACGCCGGGCTCGCCGATCAGGACGGGGTTGTTCTTCGTGCGCCGCGACAGCACCTGCACCACGCGACGGATCTCGGAGTCGCGACCGATGACCGGGTCGAGCCGGCCCTCCTCGGCCGCCCGGGTCAGGTCGACGGAGTACTTCTCCAGGGCCTCGTAGGTCGACTCGGCGTCCTGCGACGTGACCCGGCGGTTGCCGCGCACGGCGGTCAGCGACTCGCGCAGCCCCTCGGCGGTCAGCCCGGCGTCGGCGAGCACCTTCCTCGCCGACGACTCGACGGTCGCGAGCGCGATCAGCAGGTGCTCGGCGGCGACGTAGTCGTCCTTCATCGACTGCGCCAGGTCGAGCGCCGACGCGAGCACGCGGGTGAGCGCCGCCGACCCGGCGGGCTGCTGGACGGTGGCGCCCGAGGCCTTCGGCAGCCGGTCGCGCTCGGCGGACGCGGCGTGCACGAGGGTGGGCGCGTCGACGCCGGCCTTGCTGACCAGGCTCGCGGCCGATCCGTCGGTCTGCAGCAGCAGCGCGACGAGCAGGTGGATCGGCTCGACGGTGGTGTGGCCCGCCGTGGTGGCGGCGAGCTGGGCCGCCTCGATCGCCTCACGGCTGCGCGTGGTGAACTTGTCGGCGCCGAACTGGCTCATGGGTCCATCTCCTGGGGACGTGTGGTGACGATCGTGTCCGGTCGCGGGCCTGGTGCGCCAGACCCACCGGGACATCTGGTGCAACGATCCCGAAGTTGAGTCTGTTCCACTCAACTTTGGCTATTTTCACGGCCCGGTCCGGCTGCCCGATCGGCCCCTCGAGGCTGCCCGTACGGCGCGGCTCGACTGCCCTGCCCGGGCGCCACCGGAGGCGCACAATCGGCAGGTGACCGTGCACGGGCGCCAGAAGGACCCGTCGCCGGCGCGACGCGGCGGCCACGGCCCGCTCGCCGGGCCGGCGGCCGAACCGCTGCCCGGCGTCCTGGACCTCCAGCGCAAGGTCGGCAACCGGGCGGTGGCCGACCTGGTCGGGCGCCGCCACCCGGGTGCTCCGGCACCGCTCCAACGGACCGTGCTGACCGTCGACGCGCCAGCCGAGACGCTCTACAACCAGCGGCCGGACACCAACCCCGCCGTCACGCCGGGCACCGCCGGCGCCGCGACGTACGGCGGCACGCCGGCGAGCTTCGACATGACCCGGACCGACGCGGGCGCCCGCATCGAGGTCAAGATCAAGTTCGTGAGCCAGGACCGGGACACCCGGCGCACGCTCCCCGACGGCACCGAGAACCCCAACTACCTGGGACACCTGGGCACCTCCAGCGAGATCCCGGCGGGCGACGAGCGCCGGCGATGGGTCACCGACACGCTCCTTCCCTCGTTGAGCAGCAACTGGGACGGCAAGATCAAGCTGGTCGGCACCCGCACGCCGCCGCCGACGCCGGCGGACCCGGTCGCGGGCGTGCCGGACCCGCCGGCGCCCGAGCCGGTCGAGCTGCCGGTCAGCTTCGTCGCCACGGCGGTGTGGGACCCGGCCGCGTCGGCCAACGAGACGATCCGGGTCTTCGGGTCCGGGGTCACCGCCGACCCCGCGACCGGCCATCCCATCGACGCCGGCAACTACTACATGAACATGGGCGACTACGGCGGTACGGCGGAGGCCACCTTCGCGCACGAGTACGGCCACCTGCTCGGCCTCAACGACGAGTACAGCCAGAGCAACGCACAGATGCACGCGCTGCTCCACCAGGTCTCCCCCACCCTCGGCGGCCAGCGCGGCCAGGCCCTGGACCGCGCGACGGTCAAGCGGATGGTGCTGGCGGCGATGACCCCGCCCCTGATGTCGCGGCTCCGGGGAGCCAGCCGTCAGCTCGGGGCGGCGTTCCGCTCGGTGAAGGTGCCGGTCGCCGACCGGCTGTCCCAGGCGCTCCGCGGCGGCGCGAGCGCCGTCCGCGACCGGCTGACCGAGATCCTGACGACGGCTGCGACCCCCGCCGTGGGGGCGCGCGCCCGCCACGTCGCGGAGTTCCAGACCGGCGAGAACTTCTCCAACCGGACGGTCGCCAACGCGGCCGTCGCCGCCAGCCTGGACGCGAATGCGCTGACCGAGATCGTCGCGGCCGCCTACGAGACCGCGCTGCTCGACCCGCACAGCCAGAAGGTGAGCGTCGGCGGTGGGCCGAGCGGTGACATCGACATCAACATCGCCGGCGGCCCCGCGCGAGGCGGCTCGGGCGTGTGGGGCGCCCTGCGTCGGGGCCAGCCGCAAGCAGCCGACGCAGCGGCGCTCGCCGACCGCATGGTCGGACCGGCCGGGCGGGTTCCGCCGGTCGCACCGCCGGGCTCCCTGCTGGCCCGGATCCAGGCCATCCCGGGGACGTGGAGCCCGGAGTGGATCGCCGCGATGATCCACGAGCCGCAGACCACGACCCTGATGAACAGCGCGCTGGGCAACGCCGCAGCCCTCCTGACGCCCGGCTCGGTCTCCGGACTGCCGACCCTGTACGTCCGGGCCCGCACGCTCGTCCAGAACGCGGCGCAGGCCGCAGCCGAGACCCAGGTGCAGCAGCTGCTCATGTTCGACGTCGACCAGGCGATCAGCGACAGCACCTCCGGCCTCCAGACCGAGATCGACACCGCGGTGGAGCAGGTGATGAACACGCCCGCCGGCGCCGTGGCCGCCGCCGCACCGCCCGACCCGCACCTGACGGCCGTGGTGGCCGCCATGCAGCAGCGGCTGGCGGCGCAGGCGCCCGCCCAGCCCGCCGGACGCACGCACAGCCAGCCGACCCTCGACGCCAGCGGGGCTCCCGTGGCCTCGCAGGAGATCACCTACAGCAACACCGGCATGATGAGCGACAACTCCGGCGACATCCGCCCCGACCAGTTCGCGAGGATCGCCGCCGCCTTCAACGCCCGCCAGCCCGAGCTGCGGCACGCCGACGAGTCGGAGTTCCGCGCCGAGCGCTCCTGACCCCGACCACCCGGAGGTACGCGCCATGTGGTTCGACGGCCTGGTCCTGCGCCTCGCCCGCGGCGGGTTCGCCGGCGAGGTCGGCGACGAGACCGCCGCCGTCGCCGACGACGGCTCCGCGTGGCTGTGGGTGGCACGGCCGGCCGACGGCGCGCGGCGCGACCTGGTCGGCACCTTCCGCGGCCGGCTGGACCCCGAGCACGTCGCCGAGGCCAGGCGGCTGGCGGCGTCGCTCACCGGGGCACCGGTCCACGCCGGCGGCGCGCCGCCGCACGCCGTCCTCGCCTCGTCGGCCGGTGGCTCGCTGGTCGTGCCGTCCTCGTCCGGGGGCGAGCTGGAGTCACGGCTGCGCCGCCTCGACGACCTGGTCACGGCCGTCGCCCTCGAGAGCCCGCTGGCGACCGTGCGGTTCAGCGCCCGGTTGACCCCCGGACAGCCGCCACAGCCTCATCTCGTGGCCCACGGAGAGGCCGGACCGGTCCGGGTGCTGATCACGCCGGGCACGAGCGCCGTCCAGTGGCTCGACCGCGACCGGCGCTCGCTTTCCTCGCAGCCGATGCCCGCGCCCGCGATGGGGCTCGTCGACGTCGACGCGGCGCTCCTCGACGGGCTCCGGCGCCCGGCCACGCTCGCCGCGGGCAGCGCGGGAGCGCTCACCGTCGCCGCGGCTCCGCCGGCCGACGCGGCGGCGGTCGGCCTGCGGGTCACCGGCCGGATCGCGCTGCGCACCCCGGACGCGGAGGACGACCTCCCCCACGACCCGTTCGAGGCGACGACCGTGCCGACGGCCCTTTCCGCGCAGTGAGCGGACCGGCGGTCCGGGTCACTGCTGGGCCGGGTCACTGCTGGGCCGGGTCCTCCGGCGGAGCCGCATGCTCGGGCAGGTCCGCGGCAGCGGTCGCCTCGTCGACGAGGGCCAGCCGGCAGAACTCCTCACCGAAGGGCGTGAGGTGGATGCTGCGGCGGACCACCTTGGCGAACTTCACCGAGTGCATCGCAGCCAGCACGTCGGGCTGCGCCTCCAGCACCTGGTACTCCATGTGGTCGCGCACCGGCTCCCGCGAGAACCAGATCAGGCCCAGCCGGAACAGGTTGTTGAGGTACGACGGCACCTGCTCCAGGTAGCGCAGGCCGGCGCGTGCGCCGACCATGTTCAGCCCGGGCGCGACGAGCTGGCTGCTGACCATGCCGATCGGGCCGCCGGTGCGTACGTCGACGCTCGGCTGCGGCCCGTTGCGGAGCAGCATCACCAGGATCCGCGCCTCGTCGGGCGCCAGCTCGTCGAGGATCCGGTCGAAGGCCGGATGCCCGTCGTCCTGGCGCCACACGTCGCGGGAGCGCTCGAGCAGCTCGGCCCCGCGCTCGCGCAGCGTCACCGGACGACTGGCCACCACCTGGCCGTCGACCAGCGAGGACGGTGGCGACTTGCGGGGCCGGTCGCCGTCGTCCAGCGCTTCGCCGGCGCGCAGCAGGGCGGTGGCCACGGGCACTCCCTCCGCGACCTGGCGGGCGACCTCGCCGGCCGTTCCGACGTAGGTGCCGACGTCACGGATCAGCCTGGCCGCCTCGTCCCGGTCGGTCGCCGCCTTGCCGAGGCGGAGCCAGCCGCGCGCCGTCGTACGGACGCCCCACGCGGTGGTGTGCCGGGCCGCGGAGGCGGCGACCCGCGCCAGGCCCGGCAGGGTCTCCGCGACCGTCGGTCCGGGCACGGCGGGGAGGGGCGGCAGCGGCGGCAGGCCGTCGGCGTCGTCGGCGGCAGCGATGGCGTCGCGGTGGACACCTCGCAGGTCGTCGTGCTCCATCGGGTCTGCGGCCACGCTCCCATCCTCGTCTGCCGGCCAAGTCGTCACGACGGGAACCCCGGGATCAGGCCCCAGTTGAAGACCGCCACGTGGAGGAACCCGCCGGCCGCGCCCATGATCGCGCCGTGCGCGTAGAGCATCCACTCGTCCTCCTTGATGGCCGAGCGCATCATCTCCACGAAGTCCCGGGGCGGGAGCTCCTTGGTGCGTCGGGCGATCAGCACCCGGATCCGGTCCGCCTGCTGCCGGCTGAACTCCGCGTCGCGGAACGGCGTGATGGTGCGGCCGACGGCCTCGTGGGCGAAGGACTCCTTGATGCTCGCGTAGCGCCGGCCACCCATCGCGACCGTCACGGCGCCGCGCAGCGGCCCCGCCGCACGGTCGATGGCGGGCCGCATGGCCGTGGCGATCATCTGACGGGTCCGGTCGCCCCGCGGCCCGTCCATCAGGAAGTCGCCGATCCGCTCGAGGGTGATCACGTCGTCGGCGATGATCCGGGCGTAGACCTCGGCGCACTCGGACTGGCGTCGCAGGAACAGCCCCTGCACCTTGATGCCGAGGATCCGCCGCTCCTCCGGCGGGTCGAAGATCAGCCACATGCCGAGCAGATTGGTGGTCCACCCGACGATCACCCCGAGGATGGGCAGCAGCCACCAGATGTGCCAGGTGACGTCGACGATCGCGACCGGGATGCCGAGCAGGAACCCGAAGATGAAGCCGAACGCGACCATCAGGTTCAGCTCGCGCTGACCGACGTCGCGGAACACCCGGACGACGAGCTCGGGGTTCTGCCGGAAGTGGTCGATGACCATGATCTTGGGGTCCAGCAGCTGGTCGATGTGGACGCCGATCTCGTCGGTGATCGTCCGTACGACGCCGGGCAGCTGGGCCTGGACGCGGTCGATCACGGCCTGGCGGACCGGCCTCGGGAGGTCGCGCCACAGCCGTGGGTGCTCGCGCATCATCACCTCGTGGACCAGCGCCGGCAGGTCGGGGCGGAACACGTCGACGATGTGCTCCGCGATCCGGTCGGGCTCGAGCTGGGCGTAGAACTCGGCCGGCGTGCCCAGCTTGGCGATCACCTTGTCCACGGCGATGCTGCCCATCTTGGCGGCGCGGGCCGGCACGATGCCCTGCCAGCCGAGACCGCCCTCCATCCAGCCGGGTATCTCCTGCAGCTTGCGCGGGAGCACCCCGGCGACCTCGCGCAGGCCCGGCACGCGGACGCCGTAGAAGTCGATGGGCTTGAAGAGCATCCACAGCCCCGACCAGTTGATCAGCCAGCCCACCACGCCGGTGAAGATCGGGATGGAGACGAAGGCGACCCAGTCGACATGGCGGACCCAGTCCTCCAGCCACTGCAGCACCGCGTCCACGCGCACTCCTCGTCCCGTGGGCCGGCGCGGCGCCCCATGCCACCGGACGGTCCCGTGGCGCCGAGGTTAGTGGGTCCGTGACCGGCGGCACAGGGGATCTCAGGTCGCGATGTCGCAGAAACCTCGGCGGCTGCCGGCCCGCCGACCCGCCGGGTCAGGGGTTGCGGCGCCAGACCACCACGGCACGTCCGGCCGTCGTCTGCCGCAGTGCGGGGAGCCTGCTGGCCGGCGCCGCCGGCGGCCGGCTGGCGACGGCCTGCTGCAGCGCCTGCCGCGTCGCGTCCAGCTCCGCGAGGAGTTCGGCGTTGCGGGCGCGGAGGGCGGTCACGGCGTTCTCGAGGTCGAGGATGCGGCGGACCCCCTCGATGCCGATGCCGGCGGAGGTGAGCTCGGCGATCTCGCGGAGCCGCTCGATGTCGCGGTAGGAGTAGCGACGACCGCCCCCGCCGGTGCGACCAGGGGTGATCAGCCCCATCCGCTCGTAGGTGCGCAGCGTCTGCGGGTGCAACCCGCTGAGCTGGGCCGCCACGCTGATCACGAAGACCGCCTCCTCGGGGGAGGGCGGCTCCACGCGGGGCGCGCGACGGGTCGCCATCACCGGCCCCCGGCCTCGAACAGACCCGCCCGCAGCGGCACGTCGGCGGTGGCGGCGGCGTAGGCCTCGAGCGCCTCACGGGCCTCCGCGCTGAGCGTGCGGGGCACCTGGACCTCGACCGTGGCGAGCAGGTCGCCGCGGGTGCCGTCGGCGTTCGCCGCGCCCTTGCCGCGCACCCGGAAGGTGCGCCCGTTGGGCGTGCCGGCGGGGATCCGCAGCGTCACCGGGGCACCGTCGACCGTCGGGACCTTCACCTCCGCACCGAGCGCGAGCTCGGCGAAGGACACCGGCACGTCGACGGTGAGGTGCTCGCCCTTGCGGCCGAAGACCCGGTGCGGCGCCACCTTGACCGTGACGTAGAGGTCGCCCGCCGAACCGCCGTTCTCGCCGGGCGCGCCCTTGCCGCGGAGCCGGATCCGCTGCCCGTCCTTGACGCCGGCGGGGATCCGGGCCTGGATCGTGCGGGCGGACCTGCCGCGGCCGGTGCCGTGGCAGGTCGGGCACGGGTCGTCGTACACGAGCTGGCGCCCCCCGCAGGACGGGCAGGTCTCGTTCATCGAGAACGCCCCGCCGACGGACGCGGTGACGAACCCGGTGCCGTCGCAGGTCGCACAGACGTGCGGCCTGGTGCCGGGCTTGCCGCCGGTGCCGTTGCAGGTGGCGCAGGCGCCGTCGGTGGTGACCCGCAGCGAGACGGTGACCCCCTCGAGCGCCTCGGAGAAGCCGATCGTCGCGGTGGTCTCGAGGTCGGCGCCCCGCGCGGACCGCGGCGCCCGCCGCCCGGCGCTGAAGCCGCCTCCGAACAGGTCGCCGAACAGGTCGCCGAAGCCACCTCCACCGCCTGCGCGGTCGCGCAGCAGGTCGTCGAGGTTGACCCCGCCCCCGCCGAACCCGGCACCGCCGAACCCGGCACCGCCGGCAGCACCGGCGGGGAAGCCGCCGCGGCTGAACATCTCGCGGGCCTGGTCGTACCGCTTCCGCTTGTCCGCGTCGCCGAGCACGTCGTAGGCCTCGGCCACCGACTTGAACTTCTCGTGCTTGGCGGGGTCGTCCGGGTGGGAGTCGGGGTGGTTGGCGCGCGCGAGGCGGCGGTAGGCCTTCTTGATCTCCTCGGCCGTGGCGGCCTTCGAGACCCCGAGCTCCTTGTAGAAGTCCTTGGTGGCCCAGTCGGACCTGATCCCCTCGTCACTCATCGCGCACCTCCCTCCTAGCTGCCCGTGCCGGGAACCGTCACTGCGGGTCCGCCGGGTCGACGACGAGCACCTGCGCGGCGCGCACCACGCGGTCGCCGATCTTGTAGCCGGCCTTGGCGATCACCTTGCACGTGGTGACCTCGACCTCGGGGTCGGTGCCCACGTGCGACAGCGCCTCGTGGACGGTCGGGTCGAACGGGTCGCCCGGCTCGCCGAACTTCACCAGCCCGAGACCGGTCACCACCCGCTCGAGCTGCTCGGCGACGGCCTTGAACCCGCCCTCGAGCGGCTCGTGCTCCCGCGCGCGGTCGATCGTGTCGAGCACGTCGACGATCGGGGTGAGCGCGGCGTAGGTGGCGTTCTCCTTGAGCAGCTCGCGGTCACGCTCGACGCGGCGCTTGTAGTTGAGGTAGTCGGCCTGCAGCCGCTGGAGGTCGAGGGTCCGCTCCTCCAGCTCCATCCGCGTGACGGCGAGCTCGTCGCCCTCCGCGGACGCAGCGCCCTGCCCCGGCGCCCCGTCGGCCCCGCCAGCCCCGTCGGCCCCGTCGGCGCCGGCAGCGCCGTCCGGGTCGGGCGGCGGCACGGGGGCGGCCTCCTCGGCGCGGGCCGCGACGTCGTCGAGCCGGCTGTGGTCGGCGGCTCCCTCCGGGGAGGGAGCGGCTCCCTCGGGCCGCTCCCCCTCCGGGCGGGCGTTCGGGTCGCCGGTCACTTGGCGTCGCCCTCGGCCGCCTGGTCGGACGCGTCGTCGTCGATGATCTCGGCCTCGACGACGTCGTCGTCGCTCTCACCGGTGGCCCCGGTGCTGCCCCCGGCCGCGGCGGAGTCGGCCTCCGCGGCGGCGTACATGGCCGCGCCCATCTTCTGGCTGGACTCGCCGAGCTTGGTGACCGCCACCTGGATCGAGTCCTTGTCGGCGTCGGCGTCCTCGAGCACCTTCTTGAGCGCGTCGACGTCGGCCTGGACCTCCGTCTTCACGTCCTCGGGGATCTTGTCGCCGTTGTCGGCCAGGAACTTCTCGGTCGTGTAGACGAGCTGGTCCCCCTGGTTGCGCACCTCCACGGCCTCGCGCCGCCGGGCGTCCTCCTCGGCGTACTGCTCGGCCTCCTTGACCATCCGGTCGATCTCGTCCTTCGACAGCGCGCTGCCGCCGGAGATCGTCATCGACTGCTCGCGACCCGACGCCTGGTCCTTCGCGGACACGTGGACGATGCCGTTGGCGTCGATGTCGAAGGTCACCTCGATCTTCGGGACCCCGCGCGGCGCCGGGGGCAGGCCGGTCAGCTCGAAGTTGCCGAGCGGCTGGTTCTGCGACCAGATCGCGCGCTCGCCCTGGGCCACCTTGATCTCGACCGACGGCTGGTTGTCGTCGGCGGTGGTGAAGATCTCCGAGCGCTTGGTCGGGATCGTGGTGTTCCGCTCGATCAGGGTGGTGAAGACGCCGCCCTTGGTCTCGATGCCGAGGCTGAGCGGCGTGACGTCGAGGAGCAGGACGTCCTTGACCTCGCCGGCGAGCACACCCGCCTGCAGAGCGGCGCCGACGGCGACGACCTCGTCGGGGTTGACCCCCTTGTTGGGCTCCTTGCCGCCGAGCAGCTCCTTGACCAGCTCGGTGACCGCCGGCATCCGGGTGGAGCCGCCGACGAGCACCACGTGGTCGATGTCGGAGACCTTCACTCCGGCGTCCTTGAGCACGTTCTGGAACGGCGCCTTGGTGCGCTCGAGCAGGTCGGCGGTCAGCCGCTGGAACTCCGAGCGGGTCAGTCGCTCCTCGAAGTGCAGGGGACCGTTCTCGCCGTGGGTGATGTAGGGCAGGTGGATCGTCGTCTCGCTCGAGGAGGAGAGCTCGATCTTCGCCTTCTCCGCGGCCTCCTGGAGACGCTGGGCGGCGATCTTGTCGGCGGCGAGGTCGACGCCGTTGGCGTCCTTGAACTTCTTCACCATCCACTCGACGATCGCGTTGTCCCAGTCGTCACCGCCGAGGTGGTTGTCACCGCTGGTGGCCTTCACCTCGACGACGCCCTCGCCGATCTCCAGCAGCGACACGTCGAACGTGCCGCCACCGAGGTCGTAGACGAGGATCGTCTGGTCGTCGCCCTTGTCGAGGCCGTAGGCCAGTGCGGCCGCCGTGGGCTCGTTGACGATGCGGTCCACCGTGAGCCCGGCGATCTCGCCCGCCTCCTTGGTGGCCTGCCGCTGCGCGTCGGAGAAGTACGCCGGCACGGTGATCACCGCGTTGGTGACGGTCTCGCCGAGGTAGGCCTCGGCGTCGCGCTTGAGCTTCTGCAGCACGAAGGCGGAGATCTGCTGGGGGGTGAAGTCCTTGTCGTCGATGCTGGTCTTCCAGTCGGAGCCCATGTGGCGCTTGACGGACCGGATGGTGCGGTCGACGTTGGTGACCGCCTGGCGCTTGGCGACCTCGCCGACGAGCACCTCGCCGTTCTTGGCGAAGGCGACCACCGACGGGGTCGTCCGGGCACCCTCCGCGTTGGCGATGACCGTGGGCTCGCCGCCCTCGAGGACCGCGACGACGCTGTTCGTCGTGCCGAGGTCGATGCCGACAGCTCGTGCCATGGTGTGTTCCTCCCGCATGCTGCTTCAAGTTAGTTGAGCCGAGTCGACTCAAGTTTGACACAGGGCACAACCGGCCGGCGACCGGGGTTGTTCCCGGACCGGCGAGCAGGCTCGCGGCCGCTGCGCGCAGCCGGGCCGGTGAGGGCCGGCCGCGTGCGCCGGCGCCGGGGTCAACCCACCCGGACGCGGATCTCGTTGGAGGTATTGCCGGTGTCGCGGTCGATCACCCGGAACCGCTGGAGGCCGGTGACGCCGGTGAAGATGTAGCTGCTGAACGTGCCGTTGGTGACGCCGACGCTCGCCGCGAAGTCGGCCCAGCGGCCGCCCTCCCGGCGCTGCACCCAGAGGATCGCCCCCTCGCCGCCGGGGTAGACGCCGCTGAAGTAGATGCGCTCGCCGGCCTCGACGGCGTTCTGCTGCGCCTGCAGCGAGATGTCGCGCTGCTTCGGCTGCTTCTTCTTCTTGTCCGACTCGGTGGTCCGGCCGTCCTCCGGCGCGGCGGAGCCGCCGGTGGGCTCGTCGGTGTCCTCGGTGTGGAGCGTGATGAGGGGGCCGCCGTCGTCGGACGTCTCGGCGGGCGTGGGCAGGTACATCGACTCCCGCTCCGTGGACTCCGCCGCCGCCGAGCCATCGCCCTCCTCCAGGCCGGCCATCCTGGTGCCCAGCACCGCGACCAGCGCGAGCAGCAGGCCGACGCCGAGCGCGACGGCGCACAGCGCCACCAGCCCGTTGAGGACGGGGCGCTCGGGCCGGGAGGGCTCGCGGGGGTCGCTCACCCAGCCATTGTGGGCGACCGCCGGGAGCCAGCCAAACCGGTCCCCGCCGCCGGCTCAGAAGCCGCGGGTCCAGACCACCTGCTCGTGGAGCCGGCGCGACCGCCAGCCGGCCTCGGTGCGCACGAAAGTGTGGTGGTAGAGCCCGCCTACCTCGACCAGCCGCTCGCCCGGCGTCCCGTCGCTGCGCTGCGACCCGTCGGCGATCAGCATCGGGTTGTGGAAGTACGCCGTCACGTCGGCCTCGTCGCCCGACTCGGAGAACGCGATGGCGACCTGCCCGAGGGTGTGCATCCGCTTGCTCGAGAAGGCCGGCAGGTTCTCGGCGAGCCACGGCTTGACCGCCGGGTAGCGGTCGGCGATGCCACCACTCTCGGTGTAGTCGATCTCCGCGTCGGCGGTGTAGACGGTGTCGAGGAGGTCGAAGTCGCCGGTGTCGATGGCGAGGGTGTAGCGGGTCAGCGCGTCGGTGATCGCCGTCCGGTCGGCCAGCTCCTGCAGGCCCACGTCCGTCCCCGTGCTCATCCCTGGGCTCGTCCCTGGGCTCGTCCCTGGGCTCATCCCCGTGCTCATCCCTGCGCCCGTCCCTGTGTGCCCATCTCCGTGCCGTCCCTTCCGGTTCCTGCCGCGCCGCGCTCAGTCACGCGGCTCGAGTACGACGACCGGGATCTCCCGGTCGGTCCACGACTGATAGCTCGCGAAGTCGGCGTAGAGGTCGACCAGCCGCGGCCACAGCTCCTCGCGCTCCTCCCCCTCGACGACCCGGGCCCGGACCCGGCGACCACGCTCCCGCGGCAGGTCGACGGTCACCTCGGGCTGGGCCACCAGGTTGTGGAACCACTGCGGGTGCTTCGGCAGGCCGCCCTGCGAGCCGACGACCACCAGCCGCGAGCCGTCGGCCAGGTAGAGCAGGGGCGTGGTGAACGCCTGCCCGCTCCGGCGCCCGACGTGGTGGAGCAGCAGCACCGGGACCGGCTTCCGCCAGCCCGCACCGATCCGCCACGTGGCACCCAGGCGACCGTTGGTCAGCCGGAACAGCGCGACGTTGGCCCGGGCGCCGTACTTGATGACCTTGGCGGTGATCGGCGAGTCGAGCCCCTGGGGCTTCTCCTTCGGCAGTGCCACGCGCTCACTCTGGCAGAAAACTGGAACACGTTCTACAGTTCGAGACGCCCGCCCGCCACGACCGAAAGGCTGACATGCGCTTCTCCTTCGCCGAGGGCATGACCCATGCCAGCTACTACGCGCCGCTCGCGCAGGCGTGCGAGGCCGCGGGCTACACGTCGATGACCATCGCCGACAGCCTCATCTACCCCGAGGAGTCGGACTCCAAGTACCCCTACACCGACACCGGCGACCGGGAGTTCCTGCTCGGCAAGGAGTTCATCGAGACGTTCATCCTCTGCGCGCACCTGTTCGCGCAGACCAGGACGCTGCGGCTGACCCCGTTCGTCCTGAAGCTGCCGGTGCGGCCGCCGGTGCTCGTGGCCAAGCAGGCCTCGTCGCTGGCCTTCCTCTCCGGCAACCGCCTCGGTCTCGGTGTCGGCCTGTCGCCGTGGCGCGAGGACTTCGCCGCGATGGGAGTGCCGTGGGAGCGGCGCGGCAAGCGGATGGACGAGTGCATGGACATCGTGCGCGGGCTGACCCAGCCCGGCGCCGAGCCGACGTTCTTCAGCTACCGCGGCGAGTTCTACGAGGTGGACTCCCTGCAGCAGTGCCCCGCCCCGACGGAGCGGATCCCGCTCCTGGTCGGCGGACACTCCGACGCTGCGCTCCGCCGCGCGGTGCGCAAGGGCGACGGCTGGATGCACGCCGGCGGCGACGGCGAGGAGCTCGACCGGCTGCTCGCCCGGCTCGCGGAGATCCGCCGGGAGGAGGGCGACACCCGCGACGACTTCGAGGTCCACGTGATCTCCTACGACGCCTACACCCCCGACGGCGTGAAGCGCCTCGCCGACAAGGGCGTCACCGACTGCATCGTCGGGTTCCGCGTGCCCTACATCAAGGGACCCGACACCGAGCCGCTGGAGACCAAGGTCAAGCACCTCGAGCAGTACGCCGAGACCGTGATCGCCAAGGTCAACCGATGAGCGGGTCGCTCGACCTCACCAAGCCGCTGCAGGACGCCATCGCCGAGGCCGAGGAGCTGATCGCCAACGCGCCGTTCATCCGCACCGAGGCCGACCGGCTGGAGGGCTACGACTACCTGGCGGGCCGGATCCGGATGGCGATGCAGACGGCGTTCGACTACGACCTCGAGCACCCGCTCTTCGTCAACCCGACCCACCAGTTCTCCCGCCAGGGCCTGGACAACCCCGACGCCGTCTACTTCAACGCCTACCTGCGCGAGGGCGTGGAGTACGTCGTCCGCGGCCGGCGCGGCACGTCGGCGGACCTGTCCTTCCAGGTCATGGGCGGTGCCTACACCGCGGACTCGGCGGCGCTGAGCCTGATGGCCTTCGACGACCGCGAGCTCGACATCGCCGACGACGGCACCTTCGAGTTCCGCTACGTCGCCGAGCCGGGCGCCAAGACGCTGATCGTCCGGGAGGTCTTCAACGACTGGGACAACGAGGAGCGCGGGACGCTGTGGATCGAGCGCCCCGACACCCTGGGGCGGCCCAAGCGGCCGCTCTCGGAGGAGACGCTGCGCAAGAAGTACGACGTCGCGGCCCGCTCGCTCGTCGGGTCGATCCAGACCTGGTTCGCCTTTCCCCACTTCTTCCAGTACAAGGAGCCGGTCAACACCCTGACCGTGCCGGCCGCCACCCCCGGCGGGCTGCCGTCGCAGTTCTCCTCGATTGGGCACTACGAGCTCGCCGACGACGAGGCGATGGTGGTCTCGGTCCCGCGGTGCGACGACTGCAGCTACCAGGCCATCCAGGTCGGCTCCGACTGGTACGCCTCCACCGACTACGAGACCCACCAGACCTCGCTGACCAAGGCACAGGCGGTCACCGACCCCGACGGCGTGATGCGGTTCGTGGTCTCCGAGCGTCCACCGGCCGGCACGGCCGACGAGCCGGCGCCGATCGCGAACTGGCTGGAGACCACGGGCCACCGCACGGGACCGGTCATGCTGCGCTGGCAGAAGCTGACCCGCGAGCTGACGGCCGCGGACGGCCCGACGGTCGAGGTGGTCCCCCTCGCGGACGTGCCGAAGCACCTGCCGCACCTCTCTCCACTCACCCAGGAGCAGTACGCCGAGCGGATCGCCGCCCGGCAGCGCTCCGTCGCCCGAAGGATGATCTCGTGACCACCACCCAGACCGCTCCCGCCACGGCCGCTCCGGCGGTGCCGCTGCTGACCGACAAGGTGATCGTCCTCTCCGGCGTCGGCCCCGGCCTCGGCCGCTCCCTGGGCGAGGAGGCGGCGAGGATGGGCGCCGACCTGGTGCTGGCTTCCCGCACGCCCAAGCGCCTGGAGAAGATGGCCGAGGTGGTGCGCGGCCACGGCCGGCGCGCCCTGGTCGTGCCGACCGACATCACCGACGAGGCGGCACGCGAGCACCTGGTGCAGGCGACGCTCGAGGAGTTCGGCCGGGTCGACTGCCTGATCAACAACGCGTTCGGCATCCCGCCGATGGACCCGATCAGCACGCTCGACCTCGACGGGCTGCGCGCCGCGCAGGAGACCAACGTCTTCGCGCCGCTGCGGCTGTCCGCCCTGTTCGCCGACGCGCTGGCCGCGACGCCGGACAAGCCGGGCGGGTCGGTGATCATGGTCAACTCCTGCGTCATCTACAGCAGCCAGCCGGAGTACTCCGGCTACAAGCTGTCGAAGGGCACGCTGAAGCACATGGCCTCCTCGCTGGCCACCGAGCTCGGCCCGCGCGGCATCCGGGTCAACAGCGTCGCGCCGTCCTACATCTACGAGGACGTCAACAAGGCCTACTTCGACTGGATCGCGTCGGAGACCGGCCGGACCCACGACGAGGTCTACGCCGAGAAGGCCGCGCCCACCGACCTCAAGCGGCTGGCGACCCCGGACGAGGTGGCGCGGGCCACGCTCTTCCTGGCCTCCGACCTGGCCTCGGCGGTGACCGGCGTCGTGCTCAACGTCGACTGCGGCGAGTTCCATGTCGACTGACCAGGCGGCTCCTCGCCAGCGCGCCGACGTCGGCAGCTTCGAGGACATCAGCGCGGCCGCGGTCCGCACGACCGGCCTCAGCGACTTCGGCGGCACCGAGCACGAGGAGGCGTTCCGCCTCGTCGTCGACGACCTCAACTCGCCCGAGGCGGGTCTCACGCCGGTCGGCAACTACTTCATGCGGTCGCAGGTCAAGAGCGCCCTGGTCGCCCGGCTGCTGACCCAGGCGAGGTTCGCGGAGTTCCCCGAGCACGCCGCCGTGCGCATCGAGCGGCCGATCTTCGTGCTGGGCCTGCCCCGCACCGGCACCACGGCGCTGAGCCGGCTGCTCTGCGCCGACCCGGCCCACCAGGGCCTGGAGATGTGGCTGACGGAGTTCCCGCAGCCGCGCCCACCGCGGGAGACCTGGGACGACGACCCGATCTTCGCGGCCATGCAGGCGGCCTTCCGCGAGCACCACGTGACCAACCCCGAGTTCATGGGCATCCACTACTCCGACGCCGCCGAGCCGGAGGAGTGCTGGCGGGTGCTGCGCCAGACCGGCAAGTCGATCGGCTTCGAGTCGCTGGCCCACGTGCCGACGTACTCCGGCTGGCTGGCGGCGCAGGACTGGACCGATGCCTACCAGCGCCACAAGCAGAACCTGCAGCTGATCGGCCTCAACGACCAGGACAAGCGGTGGGTGCTGAAGAACCCCTCCCACCTGATCGCCCTCGACGCCCTGATGAGCGTCTACCCCGACGCCCTCGTGGTGATGACCCAGCGGGACCCGGTGACGTCCGTGGCCTCGGCGTGCTCACTCTCGGCCGAGGCGACCGCCGGCCACTCCACCACGTTCGTGGGCGAGATGCTCGGCCGCGACCAGCTGGGGCTGCTGACCCGGCAGTGGCACTCCTTCTGGCAGGCGCGACCCACGTACGACGAGAGCCAGTTCTTCGACGTCGACTACCGCGCCTTCGTGACCGACCCGGTCGGCACGGTCGGGTCGATCTACGAGGCCTTCGGCATCGACTGGAGCACGGAGGCGCGGGCCAACGTCCAGCGGCTCGACGAGGAGTCCCGCAGCGGGCCGCGGAGGCCCTCGCACAGCTACCACCTGGCCGACTACGGGCTCACCGAGGACGAGGTGCGGGCGGCGTTCGCTCTCTGAGGGATGATCGGCCGGTGGAACGCGAGGTCCCGCCCGTCACCGTTCGCCGGCGTCGGCCCCAGGACATCCCGGTGCTGGCCGAGGTGCTGCTGGCGCAGCAGCCGGTGAGCCGCTACCCCTTCCGGAACCCGCTGCCGGTGCCGGTCGAGCAGTTCCTCCACGCCGAGGACGCGGAAGCCGCCTGGGTCGCCGAGGTCGGCGGCGCCGTCGTGGGCCACGTCTGCCGGCTGGCGCCGCTCAGCGGGTTCGTCGACGCGGACGCGATGAACCGGGCCTGTGCCGACGCGCACGGGTGCGACGTGTCGGACCTCGCCTGGGTGTCGACGCTCTTCGTCGGCCTCGACGGGCGTCGCCGCGGCGTGGGCCGACGCCTGCTCGACACGGTCGTCGGCGACATCCGCGACTCGGCCCGACAGCCGTGCCTGGAGGTGCTCGAGGTCCACCCGGCCGCCCTGACGATGTACGAGGCCGCCGGGTGGCGCACCGTCAGCACCCTGCAGCCCGCCTGGCTGGTCGAGGCCGGTGGGCACGGCATCGACGTCAGGGTGATGGTGCTCGACGAGCCACTCACCCCAGGCAGAGGCAGAACGGGTGGCCGGCCGGGTCGAGGAAGACGCGGAACGTCCGGCCGGGCTGGTGGTCGTGCTTGACCGCCCCGAGGGCGACCACGGCCGCCTCCGCCTCGTCGAGGTCCTCGACGTCGACGTCGAGGTGCATCTGCTGCGGCACGTCCTGGCCGGGCCACTGCGGTGGCCGGTAGTCGTCGACCCGCTGGAAGTGGATCCCCCGGCCCTCGGACGCGATGGTCGCCCAGCTGCCGTCCGGCTCCACCTGGGGCGGCCAGCCGAGGAGGGCTCCGTAGAACTCCGCGAGAGCGATCGGGTCCGGGCAGTCGAGGACCAGCTGAGGATTGCGTGCGATGGGCATGCACCGACGCTAGGTGGCCGCACCGACACCCGGCCTGTCGGTGCCGCGGCGACGGCGCTGGACGGCGGTGGCACACCTTGCCCACGCGGCTCTCCACAGGTGCCGGGGTGGCCGGTTCCGCCACGGCCGAGGCGGGCGCATGCTTTCGCCCCACCCGCCTCGCCGGAAGGAGCCCACCGTGCCCGTCCCGTCGCGCACCTCGATCAACGTCTCGCTGCCCCCTCGCTGGGCGACCCGCACCGATCCCGCCCGCGGGATCGTGGTCGCCGCGCGCTGTCGCGAGCGGCCGCCCGGCGGCTTCCCGCCCGAGCTGGTGGTGCGCGCCGTCCCGGTCGACAGCGACCTGCTCACCTGGCGTCGCGACGCGCTGACCACGATGGGGCTCCAGCTCGTCCGGTTCGACCTCGAGGACGAGGACCGGTTCGGGCTCGGCGACCACGAGGTGCTCTACCGCCGCTTCTCCCACCACCTCGCCGGCACAGACCTCGTCGGGGAGCAGTGGTCGTGGCTGGTCGACGGCGTCGGCGTCACGCTGACCGCGACGGTCGCGCGCAGCGACTACCCCGCCTACTGCGACGTGTTCGAGGACGTGGCCGCCACGGTGGAGGTGGTGCCGGCCGCGGCCGCCTGAGTCACTTCCAGACCCGGACGTAGTCGACCTCGAGCGTGGCCGGCAGGTCGAAGCCGCCCCGGTAGGCGTTCTGGCCGCGCCCGAGGCCGGCCGTCAGCAGCACGATGTAGCGCTTGTCGAAGGCCGGGTCCCCCGACTCGTTGACCAGGCACTCGTCGCCGTCGACCTCGATGGTGATGCGGTCGGGCGTCCACTCGAGGGTGTAGGTGTGCCACGCACCCCGCCGTGCCGAGCAGTGGGCCGTGTTGGTGCCCGGCACCGGCCCGCCGTTGTCGTCGGTGCCGTAGTGGAGGAACGGCACGGCGAGGTCGGGGTACAGCGAGTACGTCTCCGCGATGTCGATCTCCCCGGCAGCCGGCCACGCCAGCCCACGGGGGTCGGGGTAGCGGTCGTCGGGCCACAGCCAGAAGGCCTCGTGCAGACCCGGTGCCGTCACCGGCGCGGTCCGCATCCGGGTCTCGAACCGGCCGTACTTCTGGGAGAAGAGACGGTACGTCGACACGGTGCCGCCTGCGTAGCGGGCGGCGGCCACGGCCTCGCACGCGACCGGGCCGTCGACGGGCGTGACGGTCAGCCGGAGCTCACCGTCGGCCACGGCGACGTTGCGCGAGTCGTCGACCGGGCAGGTCTCGGTGCCGCGATCGCCGGTCGGCGGTCCGTGCGGCACCCGCCACTTCTCCTCGTCCAGCCGGTCGCCGTCGAAGTCGTCGGCGAAGGTGCAGCGCCACCGGCCGCCGCCGGGCTTCTCGACCGCCTCGCCACAGGCGTCGGCCGGTCCCGGCGAGCGGTCGACGGCGACCGCGATCACCACCGCGACGGCGAGCAGCAGCGCCCCGCCCGCGAGGCCCACCGCCCAGACGCGTCGTCGCGAGCGGGCGGGCGCGGCCGCGACCTCGTCCTGGACCTCCACCCGTCCGGTCAGCCCCGCGAGCGGACCCGGATCCGGGCGCCGCGGCGCGGCACGCTGGTGATGTTGCGGACCTTGGCCACGTCGGAGCCGACGGCGGCGACGTCGTACCGGCGGAAGACCTCGCGGAGCACCTCGACCCCCTCCATCAGCGAGAAGCCGGCGCCGATGCACCGGCGGACCCCACCGCCGAACGGGATCCACACGTTCAGCGGCGGCGCCTCCTGCCCGCTCAGCGCCGGCAGGAAGCGCTCGGGCCGGAAGACCTCGGGGTCGGGGAAGCCGGCCTCGCTGCGATGGCTGACGATGATCGACGGGCCCACCGTGGCCCCGGCGGGCAGCGCCCAGCCGCCGACGGTGGCGGGCCGCATCAGGGTGCGGACCACCATCGGGATGATCGGGTGGAGGCGCATCGCCTCCTTGAGGACCGCCTCGAGCCAGGCGTCGTCGCCCTCGTCGACGGCGCGCTGGGTCCGCGCGAGCAGGTCGGGCGAGCGGCCGACCTCGACCAGCGCCCAGGAGAGCGCGGACGCGGTCGTCTCGTGGCCGGCGAGCAGGAGCGTCACCAGCTGGTCGCGCAGCTCCACGTCGGACAGGCCGCCGCCCTCCTCGTCGGCCCCCGCGACCAGCAGGCGGGAGAGGACGTCGGAGCGCTGCGCCAGGTCCGTCGCCCGGCGGCGCTCGCGGATCTCGGCGTACATCAGCTTGTCGAGCTCGATCTGGTTGAGCACCGTCCGGCGCCACGGCCCGAACCGCTGGAGTCGGGGGTACGCCCAGCCGAGAAGGACGGCCGGGCTGATCTCCACCGTCTGGTTGACCGCCGGCCGCAGCCGGGCCAGCCGGTCCTCGTCGGTGACGCCGAAGACCACCCGCAGGATGACCTCGAGGGTCAGCGCGTTCATCCGTTCCAGCGATCGGAAGTCGCGCCCCTCCTCCCACCCGGACACCTCGGCGGCGGCGACCTCGCCCACCATGGCGCGGTAGCCCCGCAGCGCGTGGCCCAGGAAGGCCGGCATCAGCAGCTTGCGTGCCCGGTGGTGCTCGGCGGAGTCCTGGAGCAGCAGGGAGTGCTCGCCCATCACCGGGCCCAGGATCGCGTTGCCCTTGCCGGCGTGGAACACCTCGGGGTCGGCGGCGAAGATCTCCTTGGTCACCTCCGGGGAGGTGAACAGCACCAGCGGGCGGTTGCCCGGCACCAGGTTGACGGTGAAGGCGTCGCCGTACCGCCTGTGCAGCCAGGGGTGGAACTGGTGGCGAAACCTCATCAGCGCGACCGTCTGCAGGATCGCCGGCCACCTCGGGCCCGGGGGGAGGCCCTCGGTCGGCACCGGCGGCGTGTCCTTGCCGCCGACGCTGCTCATGTGGCGGAAGCGGCGCATGGTGAGCGCCAGCGTGTCGTCGTCGTGGGGCGCGGCGGGGACCTCGGTCGTCACGGGGCTGACGCTACGCCCCGGGCGGTGGGGACGCACCGGTCGGTCGCTGGACGGGCACGCAGGCGGCCAGGATCTGCTCAGGCGGGGTCGACCGGGCGGGGACGCTCCTATGGATCGTCAATCCCTGATTGGTCCTGATTCGAGTAGGCGGTAGAGGTCGCGGGCGATGTAACGCTTGAGGCAGCGTTTGATCTCGCGGCTGGTCTTGCCCTCGCTGGTGCGGC
>NZ_JBNBPO030000014.1:0-109518 GCF_051280635.3 Nocardioides proteolyticus
GGCGGGTGCGCCGGCCCCTCCGGCGGGCCCGGCAGATCCGGCGGCGGGCCGAGGGCGGGTCGGCAGCAGCAGTCCGACGGCCGCGGCCGCGCACGCGGCGGCCAGCGCCCCAGTCACGCCGCCCGCCTCCCGTCGAGCAGGTCGAGCAGCCGCCGCGAGCCCGGGCCGGGCGCGAGGTCGCCGTCCGCGCTGAACCGCACCGCCGGCACGGTGCGCACCAGTCCGCCCGGATCCCGCTCCAGCACTGCGATCTCGCCGAGCCGGCGCCGTCCGGAGCCGCGGTCGCGGACCACGTGGAGCACGGCGTCGAGCGCCGAGGCGAGCTGGCTGTGGGCCGCCTCGCGCCCCAGACCGGCGGTCAGCGCGAGCGCCTCCACGCGCGCCGGCACGTCGGTCGCCGAGTTGGCGTGCAGCGTGCCGCAGCCGCCCTCGTGGCCGGTGTTCATCGCGGCCATCAGGTCGACCACGGCCGCGTCGCGGACCTCGCCGACGACCAGCCGGTCGGGCCGCATCCGCAGCGCCTGGCGCACCAGGTCGCGCAGCACGACCGCGCCCGCCCCCTCGAGGTTGGCCGGGCGGGCCTCCAGCCCCACCACCTGCGGGTGGCGCGGCCGCAGCTCGGCGGCGTCCTCCACCACGACGATCCGCTCGGCCGGGTCGACCTCGCCGAGCATCGCCGCCAGCAGGGTGGTCTTGCCGCTGCCCGTGCCGCCGCTGACCAGGAACGCCAGCCGCGCGGCGACCACCTGGCCCAGCAGCTCCAGGCCGTCGTCGGTCAGCGCCCGCTCGGCGGCGAGCTCGTCGAGGGTGAAACCGCCGCTGCGCGGCACCCGCAGCGAGATCGCCGTCCCCGGCTGGGCGAGCGGCGCCAGCACCGCGTGGCAGCGGGTGCCGTCGGGCAGCCGGACGTCGGCGTACGGCGCCGCGTCGTCGAGACGGCGACCGCCCGCGGCCACCAGCCGCTGCGCGAGGCGGCGTACGGCGTCCTCGGACTCGATCACGACCTCGGTCTCCTCCAGGCCGATGCCGCGGTCGATGCGGACCGGTCCGGACCCGTTGACCAGCACGTCGGTGACGTCGGGCAGCCGGAGCAGCGGCTCGAGCGGGCCGGCGCCGACGACGTCGCGCCGCAGCTGCTCGTAGACGGCGAGCACCGTCGCGTCGCCGACGGGGCGGCCGGCGGCCCGCAGCGCGTCGGCCACGCGGTGCGGCGAGAGCGCGCCGGGCGTGGCCGCGAGCCGGCGCCGGACCTCCTCGACCAGCGACGTGACGTCGTCGGCGATCACGCCGCAGCCTCCCGCTGCGCCGCTCCGTCGAGGATGCCGGCGACGGCCCGGGCGAGTGGTCCGCGGCCGGAGCGCAGCGGCCCGAGGCCGAGGTCGACCGCCTCCGCGAGCCCGCGCTGGTCCCGCATCTGCACCGCGACCGGCAGCCGGACGGCGCGGGCGACCTCGTCGGCGGTCAGCGCCTCCCCGCGCAGCACCAGCCGCGCGGACGGGTGGCCGGCGAACCGCGCGCGCATCCGAGCCGCGCCGGCCACGCCGACCACGCTCGCGACCGTCACCACCAGCAGCTCGTCGCACCGCGCCGCGACCTCGTCGGTCAGCGCGTCGGGCGTGCGCGGCAGGTCGACCACCACGGTCCGGTGCCCGCGGCGGGCCGCCGACACCGCCTCCCGCACGGCGAACGCCTGCAGCGTCTGCACCCGCCCGTCGACGTACCAGCTGAGGACGCCGAGCGAGCCCTTGCGCGGCAGCGCCTCACGCAGCGCCCGTGCCGAGAGCCGGCCCGTTGTCTGGCACAGGGCATCCCAGCGGAACCCGTCGTGGCGCTCCAGGCCGAGCATCCGGTCGAGGCCCGGCCCCTGCGGGTCGCAGTCGATCACCACGGCGTCACCCGACCGCGCCGCCCACTGACCCAGCGCGCAGGCCAGCGTGGTCGCGCCCGCGCCGCCGGTGCCGCCGACCACGCCGATCACCCGGCCGCGGGCCGGCTGCTGCTCGGTCAGGTCGGCGAGCAGCTCCACCAGCCAGCCTGCCGACCCGGGCAGGCCGATGACGTTCTCCGCGCCGAGCGCCAGCGTGGTGCGGAAGAGCTCGTGCGGCGCCTCCCGGTTGGTGACCACCCACGCCTGCGCGCGCTTGTCCGGCGCCACCTTCGTCATCGGCGCGGCGAGGTCGGCTCCGACGAGTACGACGGGGGCATGGCTCCAGCTGCGGAGCGCGGTCAGCGGGTCGCGGGCGACGGTCGGCGTCACGTCGGCCGCGGCGAGGAGGGGCAGCAGGTCGGTGAGCAGCGCCTCGTCGTCGGTCACCACGAGGGGTGGCGCGGCGGCGGCGTCGGGGCGGGCAGGGGCGGCGGGTCGGGTGCGTCGGTCCATGCCCCCACGGTCGCCGTACCGGCGCAGGGATACGCCTCGGGGCGGCGCGGCCTGTGGAGGACGGCTCGCCGGGCCGCGCCTGTGGACGCGAGGTGGCGGATCCGCGGCCGCGCGACACCTACGATGGGCGCATGGCCCCCGTGGGTGCGCCCACCGCGGCGTTCTTCGACCTCGACAAGACGATCATCGCCAAGTCGAGCGTGCTGGCCTTCAGCAAGCCCTTCCAGGCCGGCGGGCTGATCTCGCGACGGGCGGTGCTGCGGTCGGCCTACGCCCAGTTCGTCTTCATGGTCGGGGGCGCCGACCACGACCAGGTCGAGAAGATGCGGCAGTTCATGTCCCAGCTCACCGCCGGGTGGGACGTCGCCACCGTGCGCGAGATCGTGGCCGACACGCTGCACAACGTCGTCGACCCGCTCGTGTACGACGAGGCGGTGGAGCTGATGGAGCAGCACCACGCCGCGGGACGCGACGTCGTCATCGTCTCCACGTCGGGCAGCGAGGTGGTCGAGCCGATCGGCGCGATGCTCGGCGCCGACCGGGTGATCGCGACCCGGCTCGAGGTCGAGGACGGCCACTACACCGGCGAGATCGGCTACTACGCCTACGCCGAGGAGAAGGCCACCGCGATCCGGGCGCTGGCCGAGGAGCGCGGCTACGACCTGGCCCGCAGCTACGGCTACTCCGACTCGATCACCGACGTGCCCATGCTGGAGGCCGTCGGCCACCCCCACGCGGTCAACCCCGACAAGGAGCTGCGCAAGGTCGCGGTCTCCCGCGAGTGGCCGGTGCTGGAGTTCACCAAGCCGGTGACGCTCCGGTCGCGGATCCACCTGCCCCCGCCGAAGCCGACGCTCGCCGCGCTCGCCGTCGGCGGCGTCGTCGCGGTGGGTGCGGCCGTGTGGATCGGCGCGCGGAAGCGGACGCTCAGCGCCTGAGCGGTGCCACCGCGCGGGCGGGTCCCGGAGGCGTCGTACGGGGCGAGCGGGCAGTGTGCCCTCAACCGGCCAGACAACCCCTTCCGGAGCCCAATTGCAACCCTTGAAGGTGCCCGGGGAGTGGCGTACAAAGGAGACAAGAACTCAAGAGCAACACGTGATCCCGGTACCCACGCGGCGATCCACCCTTCCCAACAGGGCGCTGGTCTCTCGGAACACTTCCGGGGCAGCAATATGACGATGCACGCCTGGTAGCCGAAGGTTCACGTGTCAGCGGTGGCACCCGAGACACTCGATGACTCGGGTGCCACCTGCATGTCCGGGGCCGTTGGCGGCTGCTCGACCGGTCGGCTACTCGGCGTCGCGGACCAGCGGGCTGGCCTCGGCGGCCGCGGCGTAGGCCTCGGCCGCGTACAGCAGCCAGGAGTGCATGCCGGACTGGCCGCCGGTGGCCCAGCCGCGGAGGTTCGACTCGTACTGCGGGCGGAGCGCGAGGTGCGCGGCCTCCGGCACGACCAGCGACTTCTCGTCGACGCCCTTGGTGGCGAGCAGCAGCCGCTCCGCGGCCCGGGCGACGATGCCGTTGTGGGAGCCGAACGGCGCGGCGGTGACGAGCTCGGCGTGCACCACGGCCGCCACCGCGAGGGCGGGGGCCTCGGTCGGCGCGGTGATCAGCTCGGCGATGCCGCGCAGCCGCAGCGCGGAGTCGCCGTCGCGCGGCCGGCCGAGCCGATCGTCGGGGAGCGACCCGCGGGCCGCGACGGCGTGCATCCGCGCCAGCGCCTGCAGCGGCTGGCGGCGCAGCACCGGCATCAGCGAGAGCAGCTCGGTGGAGAGGCGTACGGCGTCCGCGGCGATCTCGTCGCCCTCGCCCGCGCGCACCGCGGCGAGCGAGGCGGCCGACCCCTCGAGCACCGCGCTGGCGTGGGCACCGCGCAGCAGCGACTCGGCGGTCAGGTCCGGGCCGGTGCGGCGCAGGCCACGGTCGCGAAGCACGACGTCGATGCCGTCCCGGGCGCCGGCGAAGCCCGAGGGGACGCCTTCGAGCGCCACCAGCCAGGCGTGCGGGTCTCCACTCACGGCGTCACGCTATCGGGCGAGCGTGCCTCCACGATCCGGTGCCCGGGGCGCCGTACATTCGGGCCTGATGGCTACCGACGACGCTTCGCCCGCTCGCCCCGCCCTCTCCTTCGGGGGCGTGGCGGAGGCCTATGACCGCGGCCGCCCCGGCTACCCGCGCGACGCCGCGGCCTGGCTGGCCGGTGACCGGCCGCTGTCGGTCCTCGAGCTCGGCGCCGGGACCGGCAGGCTCACCGAGCAGCTGGTCGCCCTCGGCCACGACGTCCACGCCACCGACCCCGACCCGCGGATGCTCGACCGGCTCGCCGCGCGGCTGCCGGAGCTCCGGGTCTCCCAGACCACGGCGGAGGAGATCCCGGCCGCCGAC
Source organism: Nocardioides proteolyticus (assembly GCF_051280635.3). Taxonomy (NCBI): domain Bacteria; kingdom Bacillati; phylum Actinomycetota; class Actinomycetes; order Propionibacteriales; family Nocardioidaceae; genus Nocardioides; species Nocardioides proteolyticus. Next base: position 4,766 of record NZ_JBNBPO030000014.1, read on the forward strand.
GCGAGCTTCGACGTCGTCCTCGCGGCGGACAGCTACGAGTGGTTCGACCACGAGCGGGCGCTGCCCGAGATCGCGCGGGTACTCAAGCGTGGCGGGTCGCTGGGCGTCGTACGCAACGTCCGCGACGAGCGGATCCCGTGGGTGAAGCGGCTCGGCAACCTGGTCGGCCACCACGTCGCGGGTGCGGGCGTCGGCGAGGAGCTCGAGGCGTCGCCGTACTTCGGTCCGGTCGAGGTCGCCACCTTCAAGCAGTGGCACGTGATCGACCGCTCGACGGTGCAGGACATGGTGCGCTCGATCGCCGAGGTCGCCGTGCTCGACGCCACGGGCCAGGAGGCGAAGGTCCGCGAGGTGCTCGACTTCTACGACGACTTCGGGCGCGGGATGGACGGCATGCAGCTGCCGTACGTCACCGAGTGCTACCGCGCCGTCGTCGGCATCCGGCCGCAGCCGCGGCCCGAGGCCCGGCCGGCTTCGGCCGACGACGGTGCCGATGCTGGGACTGGTGCTGGTGTCGGCGCCGATGCGGGCATCGCCGGCGCGACGGGTGCTCACGCGGAGTCGGTCGCCGCCTCGTCCTCCCCCGCCGTCGACCCGCCCACCGACGACGACTCCGGCGTCCTGCTCATCGACTTCCGCTGACCCACCCATCTCGCCCCGTCGGGCCTCGGGTGCGTTGAGTCGGCCGTCCTGGCGCGTCGAGTCGGGTGTGGTGGCGCGGCGAGCCGCGTCCGTCGTACGACGCGTGGGGCGGCCCTGCGCGGGCCTGGGCGGCCCTGGGCGGGCGAAGGCCGGCGACGACCGGGCCGACGCCGGCGCGACGAGACCTGCCCCCTCGCGCGCGAGAACCTCCCACCTCGCGGACCGAAACCTTCCACCTCGCGGACCGAAACCTGCCCCCTCGCGCGCCACAACCTCCCACCTCGCGCGCCACAACCTCCCACCTCGTGCGCCGAAACCCGCCACCTCGTGCGCCGGAACCTGCCCCCTCGTGCGGCACGATGGGGGCATGCGGATCGCGCGGTGGTGGCAGCGCGGGCACCTGGGGAGCGAGGCCGACCGGGCGGCGTTCCGGGCGCTGCATCAGGCCTCGCTCGCCTCGCCGGCGCTGCGGGAGGGGCTGACCCAGGACAGTGCCGAGCGGGCGATCCGGCACCTGCGCAACCTGCTCGGCACACCGGCGATGGCGATCACCGACAACGAGACGGTGCTGGCGTGGGACGGGCTCGGGGGGCACCACGCCGACCAGGCGACGGTGGTCGCGCTGCTGGCCGCCGAGCGCGGCGCCACCCGCACCGTCGACCGCGGCCAGCTCTCCTGCGAGACCAACGGGTGCCCCGTGCGCACCGGCGTGGTCAGCCCGCTGATCGTGGACGACCGGGTGCTCGGCACGGTGCAGGCGTTCGCGCCCAGCCCCACCGCCGGGCTGGTCCGCGCCACCGACGAGGTCGCGCAGTGGGTCTCGGGACAGCTCGAGCTCGCCGAGCTGGACGCCCACCGCAACCGGATGATCGAGGCCGAGGTGCGGGCGCTGCGCGCGCAGATCAGCCCGCACTTCGTCTACAACTCGCTCAACGCCATCGCCAGCTTCGTGCGCACCGACCCCGACCGGGCCCGTGACCTGCTGCTGGAGTTCGCCGACTTCACGCGCTACTCCTTCCGCCGCCACGGCGAGTTCACCACGCTCGCCGAGGAGCTCCGCTCGATCGAGCGCTACCTCCTGCTCGAGCAGGCGAGGTTCGGCGACCGGCTCCAGGTCACGCTCAACATCGCGCCGGAGGTGCTGCCGGTCGTCGTACCGTTCCTGTGCATCCAGCCGCTCGTCGAGAACGCCGTGCGCCACGGCCTGGAGGGCGCGGGCTCGCCGGAGAAGCCGGCCGGCCACCTGCGGATCATCGCCCACGACCGCGGCCACGAGGCCCTGCTCGAGGTCGAGGACGACGGGGCCGGCGAGGACCCGGAGCGGGTACGACGCGCGCTCGCCGGCGACGCGTCGCTGGACTCCGTCGGGCTGGGCAATGTGGACGCGCGGCTGCGCGCGACCTTCGGCGACGACTACGGTCTCGTCGTGGAGACCGCACCGGGGGCCGGGACCAAGGTGATCGTGCGCGTGCCGAAGTTCGCGCCGGGAGTGACCGCGCAGTGACGGGCGCGACCGGCCCGATCAGCGGCCCCCTCAGCGGCCCCGGGAGCGGCCCGCAGCAGCCCGACCGGCTGCGGGTGCTGGTCGTCGACGACGAGCAGCCGGCGCTCGACGAGCTGTCGTACCTGCTCGAGGCCGACGAGCGGGTGGGCGAGGTGGTGGCCTGCCGCTCGGCGACCGAGGGACTGCGCACCCTGCGCGAGTGCGAAGTCGACTGCGTCTTCCTCGACATCCAGATGCCCGGCCTGAGCGGCCTGGAGCTGGCCGAGGTGCTCGGCCGGTTCAAGCAGCCGCCGCCGGTGGTCTTCGTGACCGCCCACGAGCAGCACGCCGTCGAGGCGTTCGACCTGCACGCCGTCGACTACGTGCTCAAGCCGGTGCGGCCCGAGCGGCTCGCCGAGGCGGTGCGCCGGGTGGTGACCGACGCCGACCGGCGGCCCGCCCCGGCCGACACCCAGATCGCCGTGGAGCGCGGCGGCGTCACCCGGTTCGTCGACCGGCACGACATCACCCACGTCGAGGCGCAGGGCGACTACGCCCGGCTGCACACCGGCGGCGACGCCTACCTCGTGCGCGTGCCGCTCTCCACGCTCGAGGAGGAGTGGGCCGAGGCCGGCTTCCACCGGATCCACCGCTCGCTGCTGGTCTCGCTCGCCCACGTGACCGAGGTGCGCACCGAGGAGGGACGCACCTCGGTGGTCGTCGGCGGCACCGAGCTGCCGGTGAGCCGCCGGCACACCCGCGGCCTCCGCGACGTGCTCGTACGACGCGCACGGGGCGGCCCCTGATGTCCGACCGGGTGCGGGTCACCGGTCCCCCGCGGCGCAACGCCTCGGCGCGGACCGGTCCGGCGAGCCGGATCGGCGACGTGCACGAGCAGACCCCGCTGGGCGACCTCTACCTGCGGTCGCTGCTCAGCGAGCAGCTCGGCCTGGCGGGCCGGGTGCTCGCCGTACTGGTGTTGACGCTCGGCCTGGTCCCGCTGGCCTTCCACCTCTGGCCCCACCTGGCCGAGGTGGAGGTGGTCGGGCTGCCCGTGGCGTGGGTGGTGCTGGGCGTCGCGGTGCACCCGTTCCTGGTGGCGCTCGGCTGGGGCTACGTGCGGCGGGTGGAGCGCAACGAGCGGGTCTTCGCCGACCTGGTGGGGGCCGAGCCGGACCCCTATCCCGGTCGAGGCCACTCCGGTGCCCCGGGTTCCGGTCCGGGGCATCTGGGGCCTGAGGCGTGAGGGCCGGACGACGATGAGCACCTCCGCCGTACCCGGCCTGATCGCGGTCATCGCGGTCTCGCTGGTGACCCTCGCGATCGGCACTTGGGGGCTCCGCTTCTCCCGGACGACCAGCGACTTCTTCGTGGCCTCGCGGACCGTGCGGCCGCCGCTCAACGCCTCGGCGATCGGCGGGGAGTACCTCTCCGCCGCCTCCTTCCTCGGCGTCGCCGGCCTGCTGTTCGTGGGCGGCGCGGAGATGCTTTGGTACCCCGTCGGCTGGACGGCCGGCTACCTCGTGCTCCTGGTGCTGGTGGCGGCCCCGCTGCGCCGCTCCGGCGCCTACACGCTGCCCGACTTCGCCGAGGCCCGGCTGGGCTCGCCGGCCGTCCGCGCGGCGTGCTCGCTGCTCGTGGTGGGCGTGGGCTGGCTCTACCTCGTGCCGCAGTTCGAGGGCGCCGGGATCACCCTCCACTCCGCCATCGGCACGCCGGAGTGGGTGGGCCCGGTGGTCGTCGGCGCCGTCGTGCTCTTCGGCGTCTCCTCCGGCGGCATGCGCTCGATCACCTTCGTGCAGGCGTTCCAGTACTGGCTGAAGGTGACCGCGATCCTGGTTCCGGCGGCGGTGCTGGTGGCGGTCTGGTGGGGCGACGGCCGCCCCGGCCACGCCATCCCCGGCGAGAGCTGGTCGGTGCCGGTGGCCTCCGGCGGCAGCCTCGGCCTCTACACGACGTACTCGCTGATCGTCGCGCTGTTCCTCGGCACCATGGGCCTGCCGCACGTGGTGGTGCGGTTCTACACCAACCCCGACGGCCGCGGCGCGCGTCGTACGACGGTGGTGGTGCTCGCCCTGCTCGGCCTGTTCTACCTCTGGCCGCCGGTGTACGCCGCCCTCGGCCGCGTGTACGGCGAGCCGCTGGCCGAGTCGGGACGGGCCGACGTGCTCGTGCTGGCGCTGCCCCGACTGGTCGTCGACGGCGTCGGCGGCGACGTGCTCACCGGCCTGGTGACCGCGGGCGCGTTCGCGGCGTTCCTCGCCACCGCGTCGGGGCTGGCGATCGCGGTGTCCGGCGTGGTCACCCAGGACCTCACCAGCCGGCTCGTGGGCGACCGGATCGGCGGGGTGGCGGCGTTCCGGATCTCCGCCGTGGCGGCCGTGGTGATCCCCGTGGTGGTGGCGCTGTTCGTGCACGACGTCAGCGTCGCGCGGGCCGTCGGGCTGGCGTTCGCGGTCGCCGCGTCGACGTTCTGCCCGCTGCTGGTCCTCGGCATCTGGTGGCCTCGGCTCACCGACCTCGGCGCGCTGGCCGGCCTGTTCGCCGGCGGGGTCGGGGCCGGCGGCGCAGCGGTGCTCAACCTGGCCGGCGTCTCCCACGAGGGCTGGGCGGGGGCGCTGCTGGGTCAGCCGGCCGCCTGGAGCGTGCCGCTCGCCGCCGGGGTGATGGTGCTGGTGTCGCTCGCGACGCCCGGTCGCGAGCCGGTGCACGCCCGCCGGTTCCTGGTGCGGCTGCACACGCCGGAGGTCTTGGGGTCCTCGACGCGGGGGTGAGGTGGGCGGGGGGTTGTCGCGGGAGCTGGCATGTAACTCGGTGTTACGACCTCTACCTCGGTACTCGGGCATCTGCCACGGTCCTATGACCGGTCACAGCACCCAGGTAGTGGACCGAACACCGAGTTACATGGCGACCTCGCCCGACCTCCCCGGCCGGCCCCGCGTACGCCGCGTCCCGCCGCCCGGGGCTACGCCTCGGCCAGCGCCGCCCTGATCCGCTTGCGCAGGTCTCGGCGCGGCAGCTCGTCGATCAGCCGCACCATGACGCCGCGATCGGCCTCCCCGCCACGGGTGATCAGCGCGTCGACGGCCGCCGAGGCGGCACCGAACGCCAGCGCCTGCGGGAAACCGTCGAGGCCGTTGTGGACGGCTCCGCGTCGAGCAATCGACCCCAGGAGCTCCGCCGGCCAGGACTCGCCGGGGAGGCACGTGGTGGCGAAGGCGGCTGCCCGGACGATGTCGCCGTTGGCACCGACGAAGAGCGTCGCGCAGCAGGCGCCGATCCACGACCCCGGCCACTCCGGCACCGGGTCGGCGACCGCGGCGAGCTCGACCCAGCGGCGCAGCAGGTCTCGAGCGGGCGACGGCCGGAGGGCGCGGTCGACCTCGGCGAGCCACCGCCTGCCGGGCTTGCGCGGGCCCAGGTCGACCAGCAAGCGGACCAGTGGGGAGACCTCGTCGGCGGGCAGCGCCCGGGCGGCGTCCCGCGCCGGTCCCGCCCAGGTGTCCCCGTCCTCCAGCAGCGAGAGGTCCAGGATGCCGGGCGGTGCCACGGTGGCGATCACCCGCCTCGCGAGGCGGAGCAGCTCGGTGACGCGGTGCTGCTCGTCGCCGATCGCCGCGAAGTAGTCCGCGCAGCGGGTGAGCGCGTCGAGCAACGCGGCGTCGGCCAGTCCGGCCGCGCACACCTGACGCGCGCCGCGCAGCGCGATGGCCACCCGGCGGTCGTCGTACGGCGCCCGCCCGGTCACCGCGGTCACGGCAGTGGTCGCCGTCGCCGCCGTCCAGGGATGGCTCAGCGACGACAGCCGGTCCCAGGGCTGCCGGTGCCTACCCATCCAGTCGAGGCGCTCGTCGAAGGGGTCGAAGCAGAGCATGTCGCCCGGCCGGGCGGCGTCATGCTCGACGGTGGCCAGCAGGACCAGCACACCCGACAGCCTGGCGTCGGGGCTCAGCCGACGGTCGGTCAGCACGTCCGGCCACGCGCTCCAGCCGACCCCGAGCGACGCGAGCGCGGCGTCGAACGCGGCTCGATGCGACTCCACGTCGGACACGACTCGGAGTATGGCGTAGCCGAGCGCGCGACGTCCCCATCTCGGCGTGGTCGTGACGGCGGTCGCCGGAGGAGCTGGCATGTAACTCGGTGTTACGACCTCTACCTCGGTCTTCGGGCATCTGCCACGGTCCTATGACCGGTCACAGCACCCAGGTAGTGGACCGAACACCGAGTTACATGGCGACCAGCCACCCAGCCCGGCCGCCGCGGACCAGCCACCCCACACCCACCCCGACCAGCACCGCCCCCTCCGTACGCTCGAAGGCATGACCACGGCACCCCCGAGCGCCGTCGCGCTCCAGGCCCGCTTCGCCACCGAGCTGCCGGAGCTGGCCGCGCCGTGGCAGGCCGCGGAGCCGCCGGCACCGCGGCTGCTCGTGCTCAACGACGCGCTCGCCGAGGACCTCGGGCTCGATCCCGCGTGGCTGCGGACCGAGGAGGGGCTCGGCCTGCTGACCGGCGCCCGTCCCCCGGCCGGCGCGAGGCCGGTCGCGCAGGCCTACGCGGGCCACCAGTTCGGCGGGTTCACCCAGCTCGGCGACGGCCGGGCGCTGCTGCTCGGCGAGCTCATCGACCGCGACGGGCGGCTGCGCGACCTGCACCTCAAGGGCTCCGGCCGCACCCACTTCGCCCGCGGCGGCGACGGGTTGGCGGCGGTCGGCCCGATGCTGCGCGAGCACGTCGTGAGCGAGGCGATGCACGCCCTCGGCATCCCCACCACCCGCTCCCTCGCGGTGGTCGCCACCGGCCGCGACGTACGACGCGAGACCGTGCTGCCGGGCGCCGTGCTGGCGCGGGTGGCGAGCAGCCACCTGCGGGTCGGGTCGTTCCAGCTGGTGCAGGCGATGGGCGACTCCGACCTGCTGCGCCGGCTCGCCGACCACGCCATCGCCCGCCACCACCCCGCCGCGGCAGCCGACCCGGCGCCGTACCTCGCCTTCTACCGCGCCGTCATCGCCGCCCAGGCCCGGCTCGTCGCGGAGTGGATGCTCGTCGGCTTCGTGCACGGCGTGATGAACACCGACAACATGACCGTCTCCGGCGAGACCATCGACTACGGGCCGTGCGCGTTCCTCGAGGCGTTCGACCCGGCGACCGTGTTCAGCTCGATCGACCACGGCGGCCGTTACGCCTACGGCAACCAGCCGCCGGTCGCGGCGTGGAACCTCGCCCGCTTCGGCGAGGCGCTGCTGCCGCTGCTCGCCGACGAGCAGGACGAGGCGGTCGGGCTGGCGACCGAGGCGCTCGGCTCCTTCGGCGAGGAGTACGCCGCCGCGTGGTCGGCCGGGATCCGCGCCAAGCTCGGCCTCGCGGGCACTGGGCGCCCGGGCGAGCCGCTGCCCGAGGGCCTGGCCGAGGACCTGCTCGGCCTCCTCAAGGACAGCCACGTCAACCACACGTCGTTCTGGCGCCACCTGGCCACCGCGGCGCGGGGCGACGCCGAGCCGGTGCGGGGACAGTTCCTCGACCTGGCCGCCATCGACGGCTGGCTGGAGCGCTGGCGCGCGCTCGGCCCCGACCCGGACGCGATGGACGCGGTCAACCCGCTCTACATCCCGCGCAACCACCTCGTCGAGGAGGCGCTGGACGCCGCGACCGCCGGCGACCTGGCGCCGCTGCACCGGCTGCTCGAGGCGGTGACCCGGCCGTACGACGAGCGGCCCGGCCTGGAGCGCTACGCAGCGCCGGCGCCGGAGGACTTCGGCCGGTACACGACCTTCTGCGGCACCTGAGACTCGCCGGCACGCCCGGGTGACCGCCGGCCCAGCGGGTACCTCCCCACCATGAGGATCATGCGCACGCTCGCCACCGCCGGCATCGCCAAGAAGCTCTTCGACGAGGCCCGCAAGCCGCACAACCAGGCCAAGATCAGGTCCGGGATCGACCAGCTCCGCAGCCGGACCCGCGGCCGCAGCGGCAAGCGGCACTGACGCCGACTCGACCAGCCGCCCTCCCACTGGACCGGCCCACCCACTGGACCGGCCCGTCGGCCGGTCGGCGGCGGTGATGGAGGCCCGGCTCAGCTCCTGACGGGCCGCGCGGCCGGTGGCAGCTCGTCCAGCGGCGCGGCGACGAACCCGCCGTCGGACGCCTCCCGGCCCGCCAGCTCGGCCACCTGCTGCGCGCACCAGACCGACACCTGCCGCTCCCCCGCCAGCACCTCGTCGCGGAAGAGCGCCCACGGCACCCACGCCACCTCGGCCACCTCGGCCGCCGCCGGGACGGGGTCGGACGCGGCGACCGCGGTGAACACCGGGCACAGCTCGTTCTCCCGGACCCCGTTGTCGCCGGTCGCCTCGTAGCGGAACGCCGGCAGCACGAGCGTGAGCGAGGTCAGCGACAGGCCGAGCTCCTGCTCGGCGCGGCGCGTCACCGCCTCGACCAGGTCCTCCCCGGGCGCGGGGTGACCGCAGAAGCTGTTGGTCCACACGCCCGGGAACGTTGCCTTGTCGAGCGCCCGCTGCGTCACGAGGAGCCGGCCCGCGTCGTCGAACACGTAGCAGGAGAAGGCCAGGTGCAGCGGTGTCCGGGTGTGGTGGGCGGTGGCCTTGGGCGCCGAGCCGACGGCGTTGCCGGCCTCGTCGACCAGCACCACGAGCTCGGCGCTCACGCCGGCCTCGCCAGGGTGTTGACCGCGGCGGAGAACACCGCGGGCAGCCGCTCGGCGGTCGGCACCAGCGCCCGCCGGACCGGGACGAACCGGGTGGCGCCCAGCAGGGAGGCGGTCAGCACGCGGTAGCGCCGGGTGATCGCGTGCCAGTCGCGCTCGTACTGCGCCGGGGCGTCGGCCACGACCGCCGCGACGGCCGCCCGCGCCTGCGCCACCGCCATCGCCACGCCCTCGCCGGTGAGGGCGTCGACGTAGCCGCCGGCGTCCCCGACGAGCAGCACCCGTCCGGCGACCCGCGACCGCGCCCGCTGCCGGAGCGGCCCGGCGCCGAGCACCTCTCCCTCGACGGGCGCGCCGGCCAGCCGGGCACGGAGCGGGCCGAACGCGGCAAGCTGGTCGTCGTACCCGCCGCGAGCGGAGGTGAGCAGCGCGACGCCGACCACGTCGTCGGCGACCGGCGTCACGTAGGCCTCGGCCGACCCGGTCCAGTGCACCTCGACGTACGACGTCCACGGCGCGAGCCGGTAGTGCCGGCGCAGCCCGTAGCGCCGCCGCGGTGCGGGCCGCCCGTCGAGGCCGAGCCGGCGGCGGACCGGCGAGTGCAGCCCGTCGGCGGCGACGACGTGGCGGAACCGCTCGCCGTCGACCAGCACCCCGTCGGCGTCGGGGCGGACGTCCTCGGCGCAGCGCTGCGCGACCCGGATCCCGGCGGCGTCGGCCGCAGACCGCATCGCCGCGTGCAGCGTCGTACGACGCACGCCGCGGCCTAGCCCGTCGCGGAACGGCGCCGCGACCGCCCGCTCGCCGGCGAGGTAGCGGATGCCGGTGAGGTCGCGGCCGAGCGGGTCGATGCCGAGGTCGGCGAGCGCGGCGACCGCGCCGGGCATCAGTCCCTCGCCGCAGGCCTTGTCGATCGTGCCGGCGCGCTTGTCCCACACGGTCACGTCGAGGCCGGCGCGGGCGGCGTGCAGCGCGGTGGCCAGCCCGGCGGGCCCGCCGCCGATGACGAGGAGCTCCCTCACGACGTCACCTGCGCCGACGAGGAGCCGGTGGCCTGGCCGTCGGGCGGGGGGCCAGCGGGCGGGCCAGCGGGCGGGTCAGCGGGCGGGTCAGCGGGCGGGTCAGCGGGCGGGCCGGTCGGGCCGACCGGCAGTGCGGCGAGGGCCTGGTTCTCGACCCGGATCCGCACGGCCAGGAGAAGCGCGTTGCACACGGTGAACACGATCGCGGTGATCCAGGCGGAGTGGACCAGCGGGAGTGCGAACCCCTCGATCACCACGGCGACGTAGTTGGGGTGGGAGAGGAAGCGGTAGGGCCCGCCGGTGACCCGCGGCAGCCCCGGCACCACGATGACGCGGGTGTTCCACTGGTGGCCGAGCGTCGCGATGCACCACCAGCGCAGCGCCTGCGCGGCGACGACGAGGGCGAGCATGGTCCAGCCGAGCGCGGGCACGAACTCGGGCCGGCGCAGCCACACCTCGACCAGCGCCCCGACCAGGAAGCCGGTGTGCAGGACCACCATCACCAGGTAGTGCCGCTGGCCGGACTCCACGCCGCCGCGCGAGAAGCTCCACGCCGCGTTGCGCTTGGAGACGACAAGCTCGGCGAGCCGCTCCACGCCGACGGCGGCGACGAGCAGCGTGAACCACATCATGCGGCGGCCTCGGGAGCGCGGAGCAGCACGAGCTCGGAGCAGAACCCAGGGCCCATGGCGAGCATCAGGCCGTAGGAGCCCGGGCGCGGTGGGCGCTCCGCGAGGGTGTCGGCGAGCACGTGCAGCACCGACGCCGAGGAGAGGTTGCCGATCCGGGCCAGGGAGTCCCAGGTCACCTGGAGCTCGCCGTGCTCCAGGCCGAGGGTCTGCTGCATGGCCTCCAGCACCTTCGGCCCGCCCGGATGGGCGACGTACCACTCGATGTCGTCCTGGGTCAGGCCGGCGTCGGCGAGGAACGCCCGTACGTCGTCGCCGACGTACTGGTCGACCAGCACCGGCACGCTGCTGTCGAGCACGATCTTGAGGCCGGTCGCGCCGACGTCCCAGCCCATGGTCCGCTCGGAGTCCGGATAGAGCCGGCTGCGGGCAGCGAGTACGTCGGGCTGCGCGGCACCGACCGGGCCGCCGGGACCGGACGGACCCGCCGCGCCACCGGCGTCGAGCTCGCGAGCCCGATCGGCGCCGACCGCCACCACGGCCGCGGCGCCGTCGCCGAAGAGGCCGCTGGCGACGAGGTTGGCCACCGAGGCGTCGTCGCGCTGCAAAGTCAGCGAGCACAGCTCGACCGCCATCAGCACCGCGACACTGTCCGGATGCCCGAGCAGGTAGTCGTTGAGCCGGGCCACCCCGGCCGCCCCCGCGACGCAGCCGAGCCCGACCAGCGGCATCCGCACCACGTCGGGCCGCATCCCGGTCAAGGCGGCGACCCGGGCGTCGAGGGACGGGACGGCGAGGCCGGTGACGGTCGCCGACACGATCAGGTCGACGTCCTCGGGGGTCAGTCCCACGGCCTTGAGCGCGTCGGTCACGGCGCGCGCCCCGAGCTCCACACCGGCCTCGATGAAGGCGTCGTTGGACTCGGTGAAGTCGGCGAGCTCGCCGTACCGCTCGAGCGGGAGGGCGAGATGTCGCGTCTCCACCTGGGCGTTGGCGTGGAAGCGCCGGACGACCCGCTCGTCCACCGGGATGCGCAGCATCGTGTGGGTGAAGGCGTGGGTGATCTCATCCTGGGTGTAGCGGTGCTCGGGGAGGGCCCCGTGGACGCTCACGATTCGCATGCTGGTGTCTCCTGGGTGTCGGGGCGCCGTCCCGAGAGGTACCGGCGTCGGATGCCGCTGGCGAGCTCGCGGACGAGCGCGCGGGCGAGGGTCGGGGTGATCCGGCCGCTGGCGAGCCCGAGCTCGACCAGGTCGTCGAACACGCGCTGGTCGGCGGCCGACGCGCGCAGCCCGCCCTCGATCACCCGGCCGTGGCGGCACAGCCACGCGGCTGCGGCGATGTGGCGGAGGTGGCCGGCGAGCAGCGGCGTGACGGTGCGGGCGTAGCGCGCTCCGGCGCTCGCGGGGTCGCCCGCGCCGAGGGCCTGAGCGGCGGCCCGGCCCGCGGCGAGCCCGGTCGCGACGGCGTAGTAGATGCCCTCGCCGGTCATCGGGTTGACCAGACCCGCCGCGTCGCCGGCCAGCATCATCGGCCCGGACGGTGGCCGCCAGGAGCCGGTCGAGAGGGGCAGCTGGTGACCCTTCCAGTCCGTGCCGCCGTCGGTGGAGCCGGGCAGCAGCGCCTCGAGCCGCTCCATCATGTGTGCCTTGGTGGGCGACCCGTGCTCGCCGAGCAGCACGCCGTACCCGACGTTGGAGAGGCCGTCGCCGCGGTCGAAGGCCCAGGCGTACGCCGGCTGCCGGCCGGTGTCGAAGACGATGACCTGCGCGTTCGAGCGGGCCGCGGGCGTCGGGGCGTAGCCGCGGATCGCCACGGCCATCGGGCCCGGGGCGAGGCCGAGGGCCTTCCTGACCGTGGAGTGCGCGCCGTCGGCGCCGACGACGGTCCGGGCCGTCAGCTCGCCGTCGAGCACGACCGGCGCTCCTGCCTCACCCGCATCGACGTCGCGGACCCGCTGGCGGAGCAGCGTCGCGCCGGCGGCCCGCGCGGCCTCGACGAGTCGCTGGTCGAAGACGGTGCGCGGGATCACGAAGGTCGGACGGGCCATCCTGCGGTCGACGCCCAGCGCGCCGCGGTCGAGGCGCAGCCGCGGCACCGGCACCCGGTCGTCGGCGATGCCGGTGACGCCGGCGTCGTCGAGCAGGTCGATGACGTGTGGCGCGATGCCGTCGCCGCAGGACTTGTCCCGGGGGAACTCGGCGCGGTCGAGCAGCGCCACCCGCAGCGACGGGTCCGCGCGCAGCGCCCCGATCGCCGCGGCCGAGCCGGCCGGCCCGGCGCCCACGATCGCCAGGTCCCACGCGGTCATCCGGCCACCACCGCGAGCAGCGCGACGTCGACGAGGGCGATCGCGATGGCGGCGTAGAACGGCACCTTCCCGCGTCCGAGGAGAGCGACCCCGGCGAGCACGACGACGACGGCCAGGGCCGTCCACGCCCAGGTCGCCGGCGCACCGGCGGGGCCGAGCACCGCGACCGCGGAGGCGAGGACGAGCAGCGCGGTGGCGACGACCCGGCTCCAGGTGGCGCCCAGCCGGTGCGGGAGCCCCCGGACGCCGGTGGACGCGTCGTCGTCGAGGTCGGGGAGCGTGTTGAGGAAGTGGGCCGCGACGCCGAGCGCGGCGGCGGTGCCGACCATCCACACCGGCGTGCGCTGCGGCGGGACGTCGGCGAGGTGGACGACCGCGGGCAGCGAGCCGAACGCGACGGCGTACGGCAGCCAGGACCCCGCCGTGGCCTTGAGGCCGACGTTGTAGAGGTGACCGGCCCCGACGCCGAGGGCGAGGTGGGTCAGGCCGCTGCGCCAACCGGCCATCAGCGACAGCGCCACGCACCCGAGGGCGACGACGACCAGGCACCGGACCACCAGCGACCTGGCCAGGTCGCCGTTGGCCAGCGGCTTGTCGCGGCGGCCGACGTCGCGGTCGCGGGTGGCGTCGATCAGGTCGTTGCCCCAGCCGATGGTCAGCTGGCCGGTGAAGACGGCGGCGGTGACCAGGACGGCTTGCGAGAACGGCAGGCCGACGGCGACCGAGAGCAGCGCCACGATCGTGGTCACCGCGACGGTGGGTCCGAAGTGGGCGGCGCGGAAGAGCGGGACGAGCACGCCGGGCCGCCCGGCCGGTGCTGCCTGCGTCGTCACCGTCGCTCCTCGGGTCCGGGGCTCAGGGCCGGTTGCGCTGGCCGACCGGGCCGCGGGAGACGAAGTCGCGCAGGGCGCCGGCCACGCTGCGGCGCCGGAGCACGGGCGTGGCGTCCGCGTCGCGGTCGCGCATGCCGGCGAGCACCTCCTCGAGGACCGACACCGCGTCCACCGACGGCGACCAGTCGAGCTCACGGGCGGCGCGGCTGCAGTCGAGCATCGGGAGCGCGAACGCCATGTCGAGCCAGCCGGTGTCCACCTGTTGCAGCCGGAGGTGCCACGCGGCCGAGAAGACCGGTCGTACGACGGCCGACGGCACGTGGATGGGCCGCGCTCCCAGCGCGTCGGCGATCCGCTGGGTCGTGATCGGCGGCTCGGCGGCCAGGTTGAACGCCCCGCCGACGCTCCGGTCGATCGCCCGCGCGATCGCGTCGGCCACGTCGTCGGCATGCACCATCGGGATCATCAGCCGCCGGTCGAGCGGCAGCACCGGGATGTGGTCGAGCACGGCCGCGGGCACGATCGCCGGCAGGCCGTAGCGCAGCAGCGCGCTGCCGGCCGACCGCTGGCCGACGATGCCCGGCCGCAGCCGGGTGATCACGGTGCTGTGGCCGGCCTGCTCGTGGCGGTCGAGGAGCCGCTCGGCGGTGGCCTTGTGGACGCTGTAGCGCGACGACGGCACGCCCTCGGTGGGCCAGCTCTCGTCGACGGGCGCGTCGTCGCGCTTCGGCGAGTAGGCGCCGACCGACGACATGTGCACCAGGTGCGGCACGCCGGCGGCGGTGACGGCCTCGAGGACGCGGCGGGTGCCGCCGACGCCGAGCTCCTCGAGGTAGGTGAGGTCGTGCGAGGGCTGGAACCCCCAGGCGAGGTGGACGACCGCGTCCGCCCCGGCGAAGGCGTGCTCGAGCGCGGGCACGCAGCCGTCCTTGGTCAGGTCGGCGCCGACCCACTCGATCGCCGACTGGTCGGTGCTGCCCGGGCTGGTGGTCGGCGTACGGCGGGCGATGCCGACGAGCTCGTGCTCGCCGTCGGCGCTGAGCCGTCGCAGCAGCGCGGAGCCGATGTTGCCGCTGGCGCCGGTGATGGCGATGCGCATGCCCATGCCGCTCTCCCAACCCTGGTCAAACTCCTGCGTTACCCGGCACCGGGAAGAGCACACCTGAGCCCGAGCAGCCCGCGGGCACAGCGCCCCGCGCGTCGTCGGGCCCCGCCGAGAAATGCGGCGCGCTCACCGCGGGCGGTCCACTAGCCTCCCCGCCGTGGACTCCAGCACCGTCACGCTGCGAACCGAGCGCCTGGTGCTGCGGCCGGTCCGCGACGAGGACCTCGACCGGATGCTGGAGTACCGCAACCTGCCCGAGGTCAACCGCTGGCTGCTGCACACCGAGGTCACCCCCGAGACCTTCCGGGCCGCCTGGCACCGCGCCGCGCAGGACGCCGACGACCACAGCCTGGCGGCGACCCTCGACGGGCTGGTGATCGGGGTCGTCTCCCTGCACCGCCGGGACGGGATGGGCCAGCCTGGGATGCCCGAGCGCACCGAGGCCGAGATCGGCTACACCTTCGACCCGGCGTACGGCGGCCGCGGCTACGCGGTCGAGGCCGTCACCGCGATGCTGACGCACGCCTTCGACACCCTGGGCGTACGACGGGTCACCGCCGGCTGCTACGCCGACAACCTCGCGTCGGTGCGGCTGCTGGAGAAGGTCGGCATGCGTCGCGAGCAGCACGGCGTCGGCGACTCCTGGCACGCCGAGCTGGGCTGGGTCGACGGCTACACGTACGCGCTGCTGGCCGAGGAGTGGCGGGGCCGGAGCTGACCGGCGGGGCCGGAGCTGACCGGCGGGGCCGGAGCTGACCGGCGGGTGCTGGATCTGCGGCGGGATGTGGCCCGATCAGACCTTGCTCGGAGGTTCGAACGCATGTACGATTGACCTCAAGTCGATCCGCTGGTGGGGCCATGAGCACAGGGCCGGAGGCGGACGGCCGAGTCTCGTGGATCGGTGAGTAATAGCGCCGGGACGGCGCCTCCGGCGGGACGACACGTGAACTGTCCGTGTCCTGCTCGGAGCCACCGATGTCGATCACCGCCCAGACCTCCCACCCGCTGGTGGCGTGCGCCACGGCGATTCACACCGCCCTCGACGAGGTCGGCGAGGTCGAGCCCGCCTCCATGACGGTCGCCGACAAGGAACGTGCGGTGATCGAGCTCGAGCGCGCCGAGCGCCGGCTCGCGGAACGCAAGCTGCGGCTGCTGGCCGCCTGCGACGACGTCGCCGACCACCACAGCGCCCGTGACGTGGCGACGTGGTTCGCCCACGTGACCCGGAGCGAGCCGTCGACGGTGCGTGCCGACGTCCAGCTCGCCCGAGCCGTCGACCGGCGTTGGACCCGGGTCCGGGACGGCATGGCCGCCGGCGGCGTCTCCGCCGAACAGGCCCGCGTGATCACCCGCGCTCTCGACGACCTGCCGAGCGACCTCGGCCCCGAGGTCCTCACCTCCGCCGAGACGCTCCTCGTCGGCTACGCGAGGGACTTCCGCCCCTCCGCGCTGCGACGGATCGGCCGCCACATCCTCGACGTGGCCGCCCCCGAGGTCGCCGAGGCCGAGGAGGCCAAGCGGCTGCAGCGCGAGGAGCAGGCGGCGCGAGAGAAGGCCTCGCTGCGGTTCCGGCCGCGGGGCGACGGGACCACCGCGTTCTCCGGGTTGCTTCCTGACGCAGACACGGCCCGCTGGCGGACCTATCTCGACGCGTTCACCTCCCCACGTCACCGGCCCGACGAGCCCGACGAGCCGGGGAAGCCGGGGAACCTCGGCGGGCTTGGCGAGGCCGACCGGATCCCGCCCCACCGCAAGCTCGCCCACGCCTTCAGCGCGCTGCTCGAGCACCTCGACCCGGCCCGCCTCCCGGCCCACGGCGGCGACGCAACCACGGTGATGGTCACCCTGTCCTACGACCAGCTGCTCGCCCGGCTCGGCACGGCCGGCCTGGTCGACGCCGACCTCGGTGCCGACCCCGCTGCCGGCGCCACCCTCTCCGCCGAGCAGGCTCGACGCCTGGCCTGCACCGCCCGGATCATCCCGGTCGTCCTCGGCGGCAAGGGTGAGATCCTCGACGTCGGCCGCGCCCGCCGGCTGTTCTCGGCCGGGATCCGCAAGGCGATCAAGCTCCGCGACCAGCGCTGCCGCGCCGAGGGCTGCACCATCCCCGCCGACTGGTGCGAGGCCCACCACCTGGTCCCGTGGTCACGCGGCGGCCCGACGTCACTCGACAACGGCGTCTGCCTCTGCAGCTTCCATCACCACCGCATCCACGACCATCGCTTCACCTACCAGCGACTGGCCAACGGTGACGTCCGGTTCCACCGCCGGACGTAGGCCGACGTCAGGAGATTCGGCGCTGCCCGCCACGGGCAACAACGATGCCCCACACGACAAGCCCGATGCCCGCCGCTGCGCCGACGATCGGCAGCGGCCACCACGGGCCCAGCCCGTCCACGAGCCGGGGCCCCTGCGGATGGTCGAGATAGAGCGGCGAATGCGCAGTCCGATCGCAGGAGACCTGTACGCGATCCGAGTCGCTCGTGCCACGTGCGAAGGCGACGTAGGGCACCGCGCCGGCCCCGCGCTCCCACCGGCCATCGACGGTCTCCAGCGCGACGACCTCGCCCGACGGAGCCTCCCGGATGGTGCACTCAGGCGTGTCGTCCGAGGGGTACTTCCACAGCAGGAACTCCTCGCCCGCCTCCACCTCGACGATCTGCGCCCCGTCGCCCCCGTCGATGTGGCCGTCGGCGGGCCAGTAACGGTAGCCGCTGCTGTCGACCATCAGGGAGAGCGCGCCGAGCGTGGTCACCGCGAGCGTCGAGGCGCCGGCGGTGAGCAGCGCGACGATGGCCCAGGCCCGCCTCGGGGCGGACTGGCGAGCCGGCCGAACGGGCGGCACGGCCTCCACCTGACGATCACCTGGCACGGCCCGGCCTCCTCTGCTTGTCGAGTCAGCAGAGTCCCACGGCGCGCGGGCCGCCGACGGGATCTCGCCAGTCGGTGCTCGGCGGCGACGCGGACTGGCCGCGCCGCCGTACCCGAGGACGGTTGCCGACGATGTCGGCCGCTGCCATGGTGTCGGTCACCAACCCAGAGGATCGGAGTGCTCGATGACGGAGTCGACGTCGCGGATCCGGGTGATCCAGTGGGCCACTGGCGGCGTCGGCCGCGCGGCGGTCGACGGCGTGCTGCGGCATCCCGACCTCGAGCTGGTCGGCTGCTGGGTGCACGGCGAGGACAAGCACGGCAAGGACGTCGGCGACATCGTCGGCGCGGACCCGATCGGCGTCACCGCCACCACCGACGTCGACGAGCTGCTGGCGCTCGACGCCGACTGCGTCGTCTACAGCCCGCTGATGGCCGACGAGTCGGTGGTCGCGGCGATCCTCCGGTCCGGCAAGAACGTCGTCACGCCGGTCGGCTGGGTCTACCCCGACCGGTCCAGGCCGAGGGTGGCCGCGATCGAGGAGGCGGCGGTCGCGGGCGGCGTGACCCTGCACGGCTCCGGCATCCATCCCGGAGGCATCACCGAACGTTTCCCGCTGATGGTCTCGGCGCTGTCGGGGGCGGTGACCCGGGTGCGCGGCGAGGAGTTCTCCGACATCCGCACCTACAACTCCCCCGACGTGGTGCGCCACGTGATGGGGTTCGGCGCGACGCCGGAGGAGGCGACCAGCGGCCCGATGGCGTCGCTGCTCGGCTCCGGCTTCAAGATGTCGGTGCGGATGATCGCCGACGAGATGGGGTTCGCCATCGACCCGGAGATCCGTACGACGCAGGAGGTCGCCGTCGCCGTCGAGCGCATCGACTCACCGGTGCTCACCATCGAGCCCGGCATGGTCGCGGCCCGCCGGTTCCGGTGGGACGGGATGGTCGACGGCGAGCCGGTGATCACCGCGGCCGTGAACTGGCTGTGGGGCGACGCCGAGCTCGACCCGCCGTGGGCGCTCGGCGAGGAGGGCGAGCGGTTCGAGATGGAGGTCACCGGCGACCCCGACGTACTCCTCGTGCTGCGCGGCTGCCAGCCCGCGACGGTCGAGGAGGGGCTGGTGCGCAACCCCGGCGTCGTCGCGACCGCGATGCACTGCGTCAACGCCATCCCCTACGTCGTCGCGGCCGAGCCCGGCATCAGGACCTACCTCGACCTGCCGCTCATCGCCGGCCGTGCCGCCCCGGGCCTGAGGGGGCCTGGCAGGTGAGCTGAAGGGGACCGGCACCCGGATCTCCGACAGCGGCCCCCGGCCCACCGATGCCGGCCGGGCGACGAGGTCCCTTCAGCCCAGGGCCTGAGCCCTGCTCGCCCGCTCGACGACCAGCCCGACGACGTCCCGATGAGGCCCGATGACGTCGGCGACGACGGTCGCGCCAGCGGTCCGCGCCTCCTCGGCCAGCCGGCGGTGGAAGAAGCCGGTCGCGAGCAGGTAGGGCGAGACCGCGTCGCCGGGCTGCACCACGTCCGCGGGGCGCGAGCCGATGGCCGACAGGGTCGCCAGGCGGACGGGTGCGCCCCACGCCTCGGCCAGCAGCGCGACCGCGCCGTCGAGGTCGGTCAGGGCGTCGGGGTCGGAGGAGCCGGCGGCGACCATGACGACCGGCTGACCGGGCCGGGCGCCGGCTTCGCGGAGGCGGTCGGCCTGGGCCTCGGCGAGGAGCGGGTGGGGACCGAAGGGTCCGGCGAGGTGGACGCGGTCGGCGGCACCGGCGGCGGCGATGGCGGCGGGAAGGTCGTGCTTGATGTGGTAGCCGGTGGAGAGGAGCAGGGGGACGACGACCGTGGGACCGTCGTACGGCTCGGCGACGACGTCGGCGAAGAGGGGCTCGGAGAGCTCGACGTACGACGCGACGTGGTCGAGGCCGAGGATCTCGCCGGCGGCGGCGGTGAGCTCGACGGCGACCTCGTTGCCGACGGGCGTGCGGGTGCCGTGGGCGACGGTGACGAGACGGGTCATGTCGCGACCGCGAGGCGGTAGCCCCGCTTGACGACGGTCTGGACGCAGCGGGTGCCGAGGGCGGCCCGGAGGCGGGCGACGGCCATCTCCACGGCGTGCTCGGAGCCGGCGGTGCCCGAGGGCAGCGCGGCCAGGAGGTCGCGGCGGGAGACGACGGTGCCGGGGTTGACCAGCAGCGCCTGGAGGACGGCGTACGGCGCCGGGGAGAGGCTGACCTCGACGCCGTCGAGGAGCACGTCGTCGCCGTGCAGGAGCAGGGTGTGGCCGGCGACCTCGAGCGACGTGCCGGCCGCGCGGGACGGCAGCTCGACCTCGAGCTGCTTGACCATCGCGGCCAGACGGGAGCGGTCCGGGCAGATCGACGGCACGCCCCACATCTCGAACGCGGCGGCGGTGACCGGTCCGACGCAGGAGGCGACCACGTCGGCCTGGAAGGCGGTGACCACCTCGTCGCGGTGGCCGGTCGACGCCGCTGCCTGCATCATCGCCGCGATCGCCGGCGCGGCGGTGAAGGTCACCGCATGCACCCGGCGCTCGGCGACGGCCTCGATCAGTCGGAACATCGGCTCCGGGTCGTCGGCGCCCTCCACGCGATAGACCGCCACGGTCGTCACCTCGGCGCCCAGCCGGCGCAGCGCGTGGGCGGCCATCGACAGCGACTGCCCGTGCTCCTGTACGACGATCCGCCGGCCGGTCAGGTCGCGGCCGCGGAGGTGGCCGAGCACGTCCTCGAAGAACTCCGACTCCGGCGCCCACAGCTCCCGCAGCCCGAACCGGCGCAGCGCGCCGACGCTCTTCGGCCCGCGGGCCAGGATCTCGGCCCGGCCGAGGTGGGCGACCAGCTCGTCGAGCAGGCCCCACCGCTCGGCGGCGCCCAGCCACGACTTCATGCCGATGCCGGTGGTGGCGACGAAGATGTCGACCGGCTCGGAGAGCACGTCCTTAGTGGCTGCGAGCAGCCCGACCTCGTCGATCCGGTTGGGGTCGACCGACAGCGCGGGCGCGTGGATCACCTCGGCGCCCCGGCGCTCCAGCAGCCTGATCTGCTCCTCGGCCCGCCGGGCGGCGGTGACCCCGATCCTGAAGCCGAACAGGGGCGTGTCGGTCACGGCTCGATTGTCCCCCGCCTCGGGCCCACGAGCACAACTCCGCCCTCGACCACGCGCACCTCGTAGGTCGGCACCGCGACCGACGGGTCGTCCAGGCAGGCGCCCGTGCGCAGGTCGAACGGGTGCTTGAGCAGCGGGCTCGCCACGAACGGCACCTGCTCCTCGCCGGACTCGGTCGACACCGTTCGGGTGCCGACGATGCCGCGGGAGAGCACCGAGGCCCGGCCGAACGGGTCGAAGTTGGAGAGGGCGAACACCTGGTCGTCGTACGTGCGGAAGACGGCGACCGCCTCACCGTCGACCAGTGCGGTCACGCCCGCCTCCCGCGGGATCCGGTCGAGGCGGCAGACGGCGGTCTCGACCGCGTCCCGCGGCCCGGTCGCCGCCGGCTGCTCGACCACGTGGCCCCCCCTCACTGCGGCGCTCCGACCGGGATGGAGGCGCCGAGGGAGACCGGGCCCGCACTGTCCTCGGGCGCGATCTGGCCGCGCTCGGCGCGGAAGGAGATGTGCGGGTCGGGCACTCCGGGCGCGTTGACGAAGGAGACGAACCGCGCCATCTTCTCCGGGTCCTCCAGGGTGGCCTTCCACTCGTCGAAGTAGGAGTCGACGTGCCGCGCCATCGCCGCCTCCAGCTCCGAGCCGAGGCCGAGCGCGTCGTCGACTACGACCGCGCGCACCCGGTCGAGCCCGCCGTCGAGGCTCTCCACCCAGGGCGCCGTGCGCTGGAGGCGGTCGGCGGTGCGGATGTAATACATGAGGTAGCGGTCGAGGTAGCGGATCAGGGTGTCCTTGTCGAGGTCGCCGGCGAGCAGCTGGGCGTGGGCGGGGACGGCGCCGCCGTTGCCGGCGACGTAGAGGTTCCAGCCCTTCTCGGTGGCGATGATCCCGAAGTCCTTGCTTCGCGCCTCCGCGCACTCGCGCGCGCACCCGGAGACGCCGCCCTTGAGCTTGTGGGGCGAGCGGAGGCCGCGGTAGCGCAGCTCCAGCTCGATGGCGAGGCCGACCGAGTCCTGCACTCCGTATCGGCACCAGGTCGACCCGACGCACGACTTCACCGTGCGCAGCGACTTGCCGTAGGCGTGGCCGGACTCCATGCCCGCGTCGACCAGCCGCTGCCAGATCGCCGGCAGGTCCTCCAGCCGGGCGCCGAACAGGTCGATCCGCTGGCCGCCGGTGATCTTGGTGTAGAGCCCGAACTCCTTGGCCACCTGGCCGATCACGATCAGCTTGTCGGGGGTGATCTCGCCGCCGGGGATGCGGGGTACGACGGAGTAGGTGCCGTTCTTCTGCAGGTTGGCGAGGTAGGCGTCGTTGGTGTCCTGCAGCTGGGCGCTGCCCGGCTCGAGCACGTGGTGGTTGAGCAGGCTGGCCAGGATGGAGGCGACGGTCGGCTTGCAGATGTCGCAGCCGCGGCCGCGGCCATGGGCCTCGATGATGTCGTCGAACCGGTTGTAGCCGTGCACGGCGACGACCTCGAACAGCTCCTGCCGGGTCATCGCGAAGTGCTCGCACAGCGACCGGTCGACCGTCCTGCCGGTGGCGGCGAAGTGGTCCTCGACGATCTTCTTCACCACCGTCTTGCACGAGCCGCAGGTCGACCCGGCGCGGGTGCACCGGGTGACGCAGCCGGCGTCGCTGCATGGCCCGCCGTCGTTGGTGGTCGAGTCGTCGGAGACGGCGGCCACGATGTCGGCCTTCGTGACGTCGTTGCAGGAGCAGACCTGGGCGTCGTCGGGGAGCCCCAGCTCCACGCCGCCGCCCCGGCCGGCCGGGAGGATCAGCTCCTCCGGGTTGGCCGGCAGCGCCATGCCGCTGCCGACCATCGGCCGGAGCGCGCCGTACGCCGACGCGTCGCCGACCAGGATGCCCCCGAGCAGCTCGTAGCCGCCGGCGTCGTCCTCCTTGACGACGAGCTTCTTGTAGATGCCGGCCACCGCGTCGGCGAAGACCAGCTCCAGGGCGTCGTCGGTGGCGGCGAAGGCGTCGCCGAAGGAGGCGACGTCGACCCCGAGCAGCTTGAGCTTCGTCGACATGTCGGCGCCGAGGAACCGGCCCTCGCCGCCGAGCAGCGCGTCGGCGACGACCTCGGCCATCGCGTAGCCGGGGGCGACCAGGCCGTACATCCGGCCGGCGGGGGCGGCGCACTCGCCGATCGCCCAGACGTGCGGGTCGGAGCTGCGACAGCGCTCGTCGACCAGCACGCCGCCGCGCTCGGCGAGGTCGAGCCCCGCCTCGCGGGCGAGCTGGTCGCGCGGGCGGATGCCGGCGGAGAACACCACGATCTCCGCGGGGATCGGGTCGGCGTCCTGGAGCCGGAGCGACGCCACCCGGCCGTCCGCACCGGCCGCGATCCGCTCGGTCGTCGCACCCGTGTGCACCTTGACGCCGAGGTCCTCGATGTGGCGGCGCAGCACCGCACCGCCGGCGTCGTCGGCCTGCACCGCCATCAGCCGCGGCGCCATCTCCACCACGTGGGTCTCCACACCGAGCTGTCGGAGCGCGTTGGCCGCCTCCAGCCCGAGCAGCCCGCCGCCGATCACCGCGCCGACCTTCGCGTCCTGAGCGCGGTCGCGGATCGCCTCGAGGTCCTCGATGGTGCGGTAGACGAAGCACCCCGGCAGGTCGTGGCCGGGCACCGGCGGCACGAACGGGTAGGCGCCGGTGGCGAGCACCAGCTCGTCGTAGTGCAGCGTCTCGGCCGCGGTGCCGCCGTCGGCGAGGGTCACCGTCCGTGCCGCGGTGTCGAGGGCGGTCACAGCGGTGCCGAGCCGGAGGCGGACCCGCGGGTCGTCGTACGCGCCCTCGGGGAGGAGGGAGAGCGCGTCGGCGCCCGCCTCGAACCACGAGGTCAGCGCGACCCGGTCGTACGCCGGCCGCGGCTCCTCGCCGACGACGGTGATGTCGTAGGTCTCGGTCAGCCCGCGCTCGATCGCGGCCTGCACGAAGCGGTGGCCGACCATGCCGTGGCCGACGACGACGAGCTGCTTCCTCAGGTGCGGTGCCATCACAGGTGTCCCTTCTCGGAGGTGACCAGGGCCGGGCCGCTGGCGAGCAGCTGCCGGACCGTCGGGGCGCAGCCACCGCAGCCGGTGGTCGCGCGGGTGGTGTCGCGGACCTGCTCCACCGAGGAACAGGCCCGGATGCGGCCGGCGGTGACGCCCGCGCAGGCGCACACCTCGGCGTCGTCGGGGAGGGCACGGGCGAGGCTGCCGGCGGCGGCCGTGCTGCGGCCGGCCGCATCGGCCTCGGCGTCGGCGTCGACGGCGCCGGGGCGCTCGGGCAGCAGCAGGTGGCCGGGCTCGTGGGGGCCGAGGACCGTGCCGCGGTCGAAATGCTGGGTGATCAGCCCGATCCGGGAGAGGTCGCCGACCAGCGTGGCCGCCACGATCCGGCCCTCGCGCACCACGAGCCTGCGGTGGGAGCCGGCGATCGGGTTGGACACCTCGACCACCTCGCCGCCGGTCGCGGCCTCGCGAGCGGCGTCGCCGAGCACGGCGACGTCGAGCCCGGTGGCGCGGAGCCGGGCGACGATCCGGCTTCCGTCGTACTTCACCGGCTCGTCGCAGAGCACGCCGGCGAGCACACCGGCCTGCTCC
This sequence comes from Nocardioides proteolyticus, assembly GCF_051280635.3. Lineage (NCBI taxonomy): Bacteria > Bacillati > Actinomycetota > Actinomycetes > Propionibacteriales > Nocardioidaceae > Nocardioides > Nocardioides proteolyticus. Next base: position 29,057 of record NZ_JBNBPO030000014.1, read on the forward strand.
CAGGCGGGCGGCACGAAGCCGGTGGTGCGGCCCCGGCCGTCGACCGTCGCGGTCTCGGCGCAGTCGCCCAGGGCGTGGACGGCGGGGTCGGTGACGCTGGCGAGGCGGTCGTCGACGACGATCCCCCGGCGCACCTCGAGGCCGGCCGCGCGGGCGAGCGCGGTCGAGGGGCGGCCGCCGGCGGTGAGCACGACGAGGTCGGTGTCGAGGGTGACGCCGTTGTCGAGGCGGAGGGCGACCCGGCCGGGGTTGGTCGGGAGCGGGTCGGGGACGCGGGCGGTGAGACCCGGACCGTCGGGCGACGCCACGGTGGTCAGCCGGACGGCCCGGGCGCCCGTGTAGACGCCGACGCCGAGCCGCTTCAGGTCGCGTGCCAGGATCCGGCCGGCGCCGGTGTCGACCTGCTGGTGCAGCAGGCGCTCGGCGCCCTCGACGATCTCGGTGTCGATGCCTCGGGTGCCCAGCGCGCGGGCGACCTGGAGACCGAGCAGTCCGCCGCCCACGACGACCGCGCGGCGGTTGTCCCGGGCGCCGGCGCCGTCGGTGGCCTCGACCGCGTCGAGCAGCCGTCGACAGTCGGCGAGCGACCGGAACGCGTGCACCGCCTCGTGCAGCGAGCCGTCCATCCGCACCAGGCCGCGAATCGGCGGCAGGGTGGGGATCGAGCCGGTCGCGAGCACGAGCGCGTCGTAGTCGACGGTGGTGCCGTCGACCAGCATCACGTCGCGGCGCTCGCGGTCGACCTGCAGCACCCGGGCGCCCAGGCGGAGGTCGATGCCGTGGGCGTCGTACCACTCCGCGGAGCGGAGGGTCAGGGCCTCCGGCCGGTGGGTGCCCTCGAGCACGGCGGAGAGCAGGATCCGGTTGTACGGCGCCACCGGCTCGTCGCCGAGCACGGTGACCCGGAGCGTCTCGGTCGCCCCCCGCGCGACCAGCTCCTCCAGCAGCCGGGTCGCCGCCATCCCCGACCCGACGACGACCACCCGCCGGCGCGCGGGAGTGGGTTCGGAGGCGGGCATGACTCCATGCAACGACGCGCAGGTTTCACCGCGCGGTCGGCGTGTTACACGCCGGTGTCAACTCTCTCTCACGGCCTCACCGTCCTCACGGGGTCACAGCGGCGTCCACGCCACGCGTCGTACGACGAGCTCGGGGACGGCCGCTGGGTCGCTGCGCCCGGGGAAGTCGAAGACTCCCAGGATCAGCAGCATCGGGTAGTCCGGCGACTGCGTGGACCGGGCCGTCTCCACGCCGTCGACGAGCCAGCGCACGCCCTCGGGGGTCCAGTCGACGGCGTAGCGGTGCCAGTGGGCGACGTCGAGCTCGCGGCGCGGCGCGGCGAACTCCTCGGCCAGCGCCGGGTCGCGGAAGGCGTGGATGCCCGCGCCGACGTCGGCGCCGACCCGGCCGTCCTGCGCCTGCACGGTCTCCCCGAACACCTCGACCAGGCAGATCTCGCCGCACTGGTGCGGCTCCTCCTCCATCCCGATCATCCACGCGGAGAACATCGAGCCGGGCCCGATCGCGGCGCGGCACTCGACCTCGACCCGGCCATACCGCGGCACCAGGCCGGCCATCCGCGGCTGCTCCTCCCGGACGAGCAGGCCGTCGCGGAACGGCTGCTGCCCGCGGGGGCTGCCGACCGGGCCCGACCAGTTGCCGCTCTGCACCGCGGAGACCCGCAGCGGCTGCTGGTGCAGGTCGGCGCACCACAGCGGCTGGTCGGGCGGGATGCTCAGCCGCAGCCCGTCACCGGTGAGCTCGTAGGTCGCCGCCGCCTCGGCGCGCGAGCTCCAGGCCGGCAGGTACGCCGCCAGCCAGCGCTCCCGGTCCAGCGCCTCGCCCTGGAACCGCTCCTCGAATCCGGCCACGTCCCGATCATGGCCGGGACCACCGACATCGCCCGGTGGTCGCCGAAACCCGCCACCTCGCGCGCCGAAACCCGCCACCTCGCGCGCCGAAACCCGCCACCTCGCGCGCCGAAACCTGCCACCTCGTGGGGTGGTCAGACGACGACGGCGGCGGCGCAGACCTTGAACTCGGGCATCCGGCTGGAGGGGTCGAGGGCGTCGTTGGTGAGGCGGTTGGCGCCGACCCAGTGGAACGGGACGAAGACGGTGTCGGGGCGGATCGTGGTGACGACGCGCGCCGGCGCCTTCAGCTCGCCGCGGCGGGTGCGGACGACCACCGGCTCGCCGTCGTGGGCGCCGATCCGGGTCGCCAGCATCGGGTGCAGCTCCACGAAGGGCCCGGTGTCGGGCAGGGAGCGGATCCGCCGGGTCTGGGCGCCGGACTGGTACTGCGCGAGGACGCGCCCGGTCGTCAGGTGCAGGGGGTACGCCGCGTCCGGCTGCTCCGCCGCGCCGACGTACTCCGGCACCACGAAGCGGGCCCGTCCGTCCGGCGTCGGGAACCCGTCGGCGAACAGCCGCGGGGTGCCGGGATGCGGCGCCTTCCCCGCGGGCACGGCCGGGCACGGCCAGAACACGCCGTGCTCGGCGGCGATCCGCTCGTAGGTGATGCCGGAGTAGTCGGCCTTGCCGCCGGCCGACGCGCGGCCCAGCTCGGCGAAAACCTCCTGCGGGTCGGTGCTGAAGGGCACCGGCGAGTCCAGCCGCTCGGCCAGCCCAGCGATCACGTCGAGGTCCGAGCGCACCCCGTCGGGCGGCGCCACGGCCTGCTGCCGCAGCACGACCCGCCCCTCGAGGTTGGTCATCGTGCCGGTCTCCTCGGCCCACTGCGTCACCGGCAGCACGACGTCGGCGAGCGCCGCGGTCTCGCTCATCACCAGGTCGCAGACCACCAGCAGGTCCAGCGACTCCAGGCGCCGGGTGACGTGGCCGGCGCGCGGCGCGGACACCACGATGTTGGAGCCGAGGACCAGCAGCGCGCGAGCCCCGCCTCCGTCGCCCAGCGACTCCAGCAGCTCGTAGGCCGACCGGCCCCTGCCCGGGAGGGACGCCGGGTCGACGCCCCACACCCGTGCCACGTGCTCCCGCGCCGCGGGGTCGTCGATCATCCGGTATCCCGGCAGCTGGTCGGCCTTCTGGCCGTGCTCGCGGCCGCCCTGCCCGTTGCCCTGCCCGGTGAGGCAGCCGTAGCCGGCGTACGGCCGGCCCGGCAGGCCCAGCGCGAGGGCCACGTCGATCCAGCCGAGCACCGTCGCCGTGCCCTGCGCGTGCTGCTCGGCGCCGCGTGCGGTGAGCACCATGACCCGCTCCGCACCGGCGAGCAGCTCGGCCAGCTCGCGCAGCTCGAAGGTGGACACTCCCGTGGTGCGCTCCACCCGCTCGGGCCACCACGCGGCGGCCGCCTGCCGGACGGCCGCGAAGCCGGTGGTGCGTGCGGCGACGTACTCCTCGTCGACGGCGCCGGCCGCGTCGAGCAGGTGCAGCACGCCCAGCGCCAGCGCGAGGTCGGTGCCGGGCACCGGCTGCACGAACAGGTCGGCGCGCTGCCCGGTCGGCGTCAGGCGCGGGTCGATCACGACGAGGCGGCCGCCGTTGTCGCGGAGCCGGTCGAGGTGGCGCGCGGCCGGCGGCATCGTCTCGGCGAGGTTGGAGCCGACCAGCACCACCACGTCGGTCTGCTCGACGTCGGCCAGCGGGAACGGCAGGCCGCGGTCGATCCCGAAGGCCTGGTTGCCGGCGCTGGCGGCCGAGCTCATGCACCACCGGCCGTTGTAGTCGATCTGGCTCGTCCCGAGCGCCACCCGCGCGAACTTGCCGAGCTGGTAGGCCTTCTCGTTGGTGAGCCCGCCGCCGCCGAAGACAGCGACCGCGTCCCGGCCGTGCCGCTGCTGCAGCGCCCGGATCCGACCCGCCACCAGGTCAAGAGCCTCCTCCCAGCCGGCGGCCCGGAGCTCGCCGGTCGACCGGTCGCGCACCATCGGCGTGGTCAGCCGCTCCCGGCTGCCGCGCAGCTCGCCGGCGGTCCAGCCCTTGCGGCACAGGCCGCCCTCGTTGACGGGGAACTCCTCCCAGGCCCCGACCTCGATGCCGGCCCGCCCGCGGCGGGCGACGGTCATGCCGCACTGCAGGCTGCAGTAGGGGCAGTGGGTGCGCGCGGCGGGGCGGCTGGCGGGGCGGCTGGTGGGGCGGTCGTCGGCACGCTCGGTCATGGCCCCATTGCACGGCGCCGGCGTTTCCCCGGGTGCCGAGCGGGGGCACCGTGAGGTCAACTGCTGCTCACACCCTCACAGGCCCGATTGGCCGCCGGGCGCCCGGCAGTGGCACCGTGGGCCGGTGCCCCTGAACGAATCCCTCCAGCCGATCTTCGACGAGGTCCTCGCCCGCAACCCCGGCGAGACGGAGTTCCACCAGGCCGCCCAGGAGCTGCTCGACAGCCTGGAGCCGGTCGTCCGCCTGCACCCGGAGTACGCCGACGCGGCCATCATCCGCCGCGTGTGCGAGCCCGAGCGGCAGATCATCTTCCGCGTCCCGTGGGTCGACGACGCCGGCCGGGTGCAGCTCAACCGCGGCTTCCGCGTCGAGTTCAACTCCGCGCTCGGCCCCTACAAGGGTGGCCTGCGCTTCCACCCGTCGGTCTACCTCGGCATCGTGAAGTTCCTCGGGTTCGAGCAGATCTTCAAGAACGCGCTGACCGGCATGCCGATCGGCGGCGGCAAGGGCGGCTCCGACTTCGACCCGAAGGGTCGCAGCGACGCCGAGGTGATGCGGTTCTGCCAGTCGTTCATGACCGAGCTCTACCGCCACATCGGCGAGTACACCGACGTCCCGGCCGGCGACATCGGCGTCGGCGGTCGCGAGATCGGCTACATGTTCGGCCAGTACAAGCGGATCACCAACCGCTACGAGTCCGGCGTGCTCACCGGCAAGGGCGTCGGCTGGGGCGGCTCGCTCGTGCGCACCGAGGCCACCGGCTACGGCACCGTGTTCTTCGCCAACGAGATGCTCAAGGCGCGCGGCCAGTCCTACGACGGCAAGACCGTCGTGGTGTCCGGCTCCGGCAACGTGGCGATCTATGCCGCGGAGAAGTCCGTCGCGCTCGGCGGCAAGGTGATCGCCTGCTCCGACTCCAGCGGCTACGTCGTGGACCTCAAGGGCATCGACCTCGACCTCCTCAAGGAGGTCAAGGAGGTACGCCGCGAGCGGATCTCCGCCTACGCCGACGCCCGGCCGCACTCGGCGAAGTTCGTCGGCGACGGCTCGGTGTGGGACGTGCCCTGCGACATCGCCCTGCCCTGCGCCACCCAGAACGAGCTCGACGAGCACGCCGCGACCACGCTGGTCCGCAACGGCTGCACGGTCGTCGCCGAGGGCGCCAACATGCCGTGCACCCCCGAGGCGGTGCGGGTCTTCGCCGACGCCGGCGTCGCGTTCGCTCCAGGCAAGGCGGCCAACGCCGGGGGCGTCGCGACCAGCGCGCTCGAGATGCAGCAGAACGCCTCGCGCGACTCCTGGTCCTTCCCGCACACCGAGGAGCGGCTGGAGGAGATCATGGTCGGCATCCACCACCGGTGCCTGGAGACCGCCGACGCCTACGGCATTCCCGGCAACTACGTCGCCGGCGCCAACATCGCCGGCTTCATCCAGGTCGCCGACGCGATGCTGGCGCTCGGCGTCATCTAGGACCACCACCGGGCGGCGCCTGCAGCGCCACCTCGGTCCGGCTCATCCGCAGCTCGGTGCCGTGCTCGTCGGCGCGGGTGGCGCCGTCCGCGACGAAGCCGTGCCTGCCGTAGAAGGCGATGGCCCGGTCGTTGCCCCGGAGCACCCACAGGTACGCCGGGCGGTCGGCCAGCGCGTCGACGAGCAGGGCCCGGCCGACACCGGTTCCCCACCGTCGCGCGCGGACGTACAGCGCCCACAGCTCGACGTCGACGTCCACGTCGCCGTCCCGGGCCGGGCCGGCGCTCGCGAAGCCGACCAGGCCGTCGGCGTCTACGGCGGCGGCGGTGCGGGCGGGTCCGGCGGCCAGGTTGTGGCGCCAGCGGGCGACCCGCTCCGCGATGGTGGCGCGCCGGTGCTCGAAGATCGCCGCCGGCATCAGCTGCCGGTAGGCCTCCTCCCAGACGTCGACGTGCAGCACGGCCAAGGCCTCGGCGTCGTCGGGAACCGCCGGTCGGATCGTGACGCCAGGGGGTGCGTCCATGGCCCGACGGTACTGGGGGGTGCAGGCATCGAGGGTGCCCCTCGACCGGTGCCGCGAGTAGGTTCGGTGCGTGCAGCTGGCGGTCCACCACTGGGGCTCCGGCCCGCGCGTCGGGCCAGGCGGACCTGGCGCTCGTCGTACCTGATGTTCTCGTTCCATTTCCGCCGTACGGAGAACTCGTTCGTCAGGTACGTCGAGCTGGCCCGGTCCGCGAGCAGGCGATCGGGGGCCCGTGGACTCAGACCCCGACGTACCCGCGGTCGGGGACGCCCTTGCGGACCCGGAGGTAGACCGCCCAGGTGACCAGGGCGCACACCACGTAGAAGGCGGTGAAGATCAGGAACGCCGTCTTGGTGGCCTCCATCGGCGCGGTGACCCACGGGGAGCTGAACGTGATCGGGATCAGGAAGCCGCCCATCGCGCCGACGGCGCCGATGATGCCGATCGCGGCGGAGGCGCGCTTCGTCGCGTTGAGCACCGCCCACTCCCGCTCGGGGCTGTCCGGCTCGCCGACGCGCTGTGCCTCGCGCTGGAAGATCGCCGGGATCATCTTGTACGTCGAGCCGTTGCCGATCCCGGTCGAGGCGAAGACCAGCAGGAAGAAGCCGAGGAACAGCGGGAACCAGGCCTTGTTGTCCTCCGCGATCGTCACGTCGGCGGTCGGGTTGGGCGTGAGCTGCATCAGCGTCCACAGCACCAGGGCGGTGAAGACGATCATGCCGGTGAACGCGCCGAGGGTGACCCGCGCGCCGCCGTACCGGTCGGCCAGCCAGCCGCCGAACGGCCGGGTGATCGAGCCGACCAACGCTCCCAGGAAGGCGTAGTAGGCGAAGTAGATGCCGGTGCCGAGCGGCGCCGGCTCGGGCACCCAGAAGTTGAGCTTGATGAGCAGCGGCATCGCCGCGGAGTAGCCGATGAAGGAGCCGAAGGTGCCGATGTAGAGCAGCGACATCACCCAGGTCTGACGGTTGCGCAGCACGCTCAGCTGCGACCGGGTGTCGGTCCGGGCGGTGCCGAGGTTGTCCATGAAGAGGTACGCCGCCAGGGTGGCCACCACCGCGAGACCCGCGTAGACCCACGCCGCGCGCTCCAGGTGGATGCCGCCCTCGGAGGCCTTGACCAGTCCGAAGACGGCCGAGCCACCGACGATGATCGGCAAGCAGAACTGGATGATCGAGACGCCGATGTTGCCGCCGGCGGCGTTGAGCCCGAGCGCGGCGCCTTTCTTCGCAGCCGGGTAGAAGAAGTTGATGTTGGCCATCGAGCTGGAGAAGTTGCCGCCGCCGAAGCCGGCGGTCGCGGCGATCAGGCAGAACGCCCAGTACGGCGTGCCGGGGTTGGTCACCGCGTAGGCGAACAACAGCGTCGGCACCAGCAGCAGCGCCGCGCTGACCATCGTCCAGTTGCGGCCGCCCACCTTGCCGACCATCAGCGTGTAGGGCACGCGCAGCAGCGACCCGACGAGGTTGGGGATGGCGACGAGGAAGAACAGCTGCTGCGGGGTGAAGGTGAAGCCCTGGGCCAGCAGGAACGCCGAGGAGACGCTCCAGATCAGCCAGACCGAGAAGCCGAGGTGCTCGGAGAAGATCGACCAGATCAGGTTGCGCCGGGCGATCGAGGCGCCCTCGGCCTCCCAGAACGCCTCGTCCTCGGGGTTCCACTCGTCGATCCACCGCCCGGTACGGCGGCGCGGTGGTGTCGTTGCTGCACGGCTCGCGACGACGACGTCGCTGTCACTGTCGGTGGTGAGGGTCATCGGAGGCTCCTGGCGGACAGGGGTCGGGTGATGGGTCCCGATCCTGTGCGCGCGGGGTTTCGCCCCGGCTCGCCCGCGGATTTCGTTGCGTCAACTCCTCCTCACGGGCTCACGCACCTCACCGACGCACGCCACACCCACCTCAGCAGGGCGGGTGGTCCGCCGCGTGGACGTACCAGAAGGTCGCCCGGGAGCCCCACCGCACGACCGTGCCCGGGCTGATCGACTGCTTCGCGACGGTGTCCACCTTGCGGCCGGGGTCCACGCACCCGTTGAAGCTCGGCGAGAAGAAGGCGCCGATGTCCGGCGCGCCGCAGTCGCCGTTGCCGTAGCAGCCGACGTAGCGGGGCATCACCCGGTGCGTGTCGCGCACAGTCCAAGTGAAGCTGCCGGTGGTGCGGGCGCCCTTCTCGTCCTGGATCGTGACGGACACCCGGAAGCTCCGGGTGCGGAGGCTGGACTTGTGCACGGTCACGCCGGCCGCCGTGTGGGACACGGTGCCACCGAGGCTGCGCGACCCGCTCTTCCCGATGCCCGCAGGCGCCCCGGAGACGGCGACGACGCTCCAGCTGTCCCCGTCCGGGTCGCTGCCGTTGACCGCGTAGCTCGCGCTGACCCGCTCGTCGGTCGTCTTCGACGCCAGGGACAGCCGCGGCGCCCGGTTGCGCGGGGGCGGCGGCGGGTCGTCGTCCTCGGTGGGGCCGTCCTCGACCGGCTCGTCGGTCGGAGGCGCGGCCACGTCCGAGGGGTCCGACGTCGACGCGGCGACGTCCTCGCGGTCCAGCGCGGGTGGAGGCGGCTTGATCACGCTCTCGCCCTCGCGCGCCAGCCGGGCGAGCGCCCGCTCGATCCGCGGTGTCGCGCCGGTGACGGCCTCCTCGTGCCACCCCACGACGCGGTTCAGGTACTCCGCGCTCGGCTGCGCCTCGTCGGGCAGCGCCGCGCTCCACCGGATCTCCTTCGTCGCTCCCGCCGGCAGCCGGATCCGCCAGTAGACGATCGGATCGGCCTCGATCACGCCGGTGTAGCGGGGCTTGAAGGCGGCCTTGCTGACGTGGTCGGCGACCTCCTTCGGCACGACCTCCGCCCACAGCCGGGTCACCGGCTTCCTCGTCGTGTTCGTGAGCGCGACGACGGAGACGACGCCCCGGTCGGTGAGCCGGTAGCGGCGCGCGCTCCGCACACCCTCGGCTCGTGACCGGTCGCCGACGACCTCCGCCGAGGTGAACGGCGGAGCGACGACGGGGTCCTGCGACTCCCGGTCACGGCCGTCCCCGTCGTCGAAGGCCCGCAGCGTCACCGCCGCCGCGGCGAGCAGCACGACGACGGCGACCACCGCAGCGATCACCCGGCCTCGCCGCTCCGGCCGCTCCTCCTTCTCCCAGGGGAGCAGCTCCCGGGTCCCGGCGGCGGCAGGCGCCGCCACGGTGGTCGGCGCTGCCGGCGGCGGCGTCGCACTGGCGGGCGGCCGGTCGGGGCGGTCGTCCGCACGCTCCATCGCCTCCCGGCGGGCGAGCACCACGTCCTCTCCGGCCCTGCCGACGGCATAGGCCAGGGCCGCGATGGCCCACCGGGCGCTCCGGACCTCGCTGGTGCCGCGGTCACGTGCGAGCTGGTCACCGAGCACGTCGATCGCCGAGCCGACGTCGGCGCCGTTGTCCACCTGGGCGGCGAGGCGCTCGAACACACCGAGCCGCACCGCGTCGACCAGGACGTTGATCTCCCCACGGGTGGCCGTGTCGTCGGCGAGGTAGTCGTCGAGCACGGCCCGGAAGACCTCGGCGTCGTCGAACGCGCCTGCTCCCACCTCGGCCGCTAGCTCCGCCAGCTCCTCGTGCACCCCCACGGAACCGAGGATGGCACCGCCCTCGTCCGCAGGGATCGGATTGGCGCAACTGGCCCGCTGGGTTCCCGCTCGTCGGTCAGGCCCGTCAGTCAGGCCGTCAGTCAGGCCGTCAGTCGGGCCGTCAGTCAGGCAGGGCAGCGTGCAGCCTCGCGGCCGATGCCAGCGCCGCCTCCGCGGAGAGGAAGCAGAACTGCGCGGGCTTCTGGCTGATGCTGGTCCGCAGGTCGACCAGCGGCCCCCGCTGGGCGCCGAGCCGGTCGAGCAGCGCCAGCGACCGCTGGTTGCGGGCGTCGGGCTCGAACACCAGCCGCTCGCTGCCCGGGCGGGTCGCGACGAACCGCAGCCCGGCGGCGACCACCTCCGCCGTGCGCCCGCGTCGCGCGCGGTCGTCGGCGAGCAGCAGGTGGACGCCGACGTCCCCGGGCCGACGGTCGTACCAGTCCCCGATCTCGTCGACCTCGGGGTCGTAGGTCTGGAGCAGTCCGACCGGATGGCCCGGGGGCACGTCGCCGAGCACCAGGAGGTACGCCGCCAGGTGCGCCTGCTCGGCGATGAAGCCGTAGACCTCGGCGACCTGCGCCCGGCTCAGCTCCGCCATCCCCCAGAACTCCGCGCCCTCGGCCGTGACCCAACGGTGCAGCAGGTCTGCATCGGCCTCGGGATGGACGGGCCGGACGCTCACGCTCATCGCGGCGCGGTCTCTCGTCCGGGGGACGCGACGGGCAGGGTGCCGCCGGCGGCCCAGGTGGCCTGCTGGTCGTGGTGGTGGGGCGACCCCGGGTCGCCGGACGCGCCGAGCGGAACCACCCACCGGCTCCGCCCGGCCAGGTCCCAGACGTAGCGCGCGACCGGTCCGTGCACGCAGGCCCCTGTGCCGCCGACCGCGCGGGTGGCGAGGACGCAGTCGTCGTCACCGGACACCGGCACCATCGGCACTGTCAGCGCCGAAGGCCCCGGCGCACCTGGACCGGGCGGCACGGCGTCACCGGCGAGCTCGTGGGCGCTGAGCGGGTGCACCCGGTGGGACTCGCCCCACGGCGGCGGGTCGGGCGCCGCCGCCACCCGCTCCAGCGCGTGGGCGACCATGCCGAGCGGATCGGCCCCGAACGGCTTGTCGGCCGCCAGCAGGGCGGGCAGGCAGAGCCGCACCCGCGCGCGCAGGTCGAACCACGGGCTGAACAGCTCGCCGTGCGGGCTGGTGTCGACCCCGGCCAGGCCGGGCGCCCGGACGAACCCCTCGACCACGACCTCGCGCACGGCGGCGAAGCGGGCGGCGTCCACGCTGCCGGCCGCCATCTCGCGGTCCCAGGCCAGCAGCCGGTCGCGCAGCACCGCGGCCGGCTCGGAGAGGTCGCGCAGCGCGGCGATCGCGGCGAGCAGCGGCTCGCCGGCCGTCTGCCGCACGTCGGCCAGCACCGCGCCGAGCTGCTCGGGCATGACCGGTCCGCGCGCCGCCAGGTCCGCGACCAGGGCGGCGATCCGGCGGGCGCGGTGCGGCGGCGCGAAGTCGTCGCCCACGCGGTCCCAGCGCTCGTCCGCGCGGTCGTTGGCGGTGACCAGCACGTCGCCGGTGCGGGCCGGCAGGTCGGTGACCCAGCCGGTCCAGCCGTGGCCGTCGGCGCCGCGGCCCGGCGCCCGCCGCAGCGCCGTACGTCGGCTCGGCTCGCGTTCCGGCACCCGGCCCACCACGCGGTGCTCGAGCCGGCCGGTGTCGTCGGCGACGAGGAGGTTGTCGACGGGCCCGACCCAGGGCCCGAAGGCGGCGACCACCTCACCGGCGGTCCGCGCCCGGAGCAGCAGGGGCAGCGCATCGAAGCCGAGGTCGCCCAGCACGTGCGCGGGCGTGCGGAGGCTGATCGCCTCGGCGTCCTCCGGCCCGCCGAGCACGACGGGGCCGCGGTCGGTGACCAGCACCTCGACCGGCTGCTCGGCGAGCCTCCCGTCCGGCTGCCGCACGCGGACGGTCTCCAGCCGCCGGGCCACCGGCTCCCAGCTCGTCCGGCCGCGCGCGACGACCGTCTCGCCGTGCCGGGCCAGCTCCTCGACGTAGAGGTCCTCGTCGTCGGCGACCGCGTTGGTGACCCCCCAGGCGACCGACCCCGCGTGGGCGAAGTGCTGGACGCCCGGGACGCCGACGAAGGCCAGCCCGGTGACGTCGAAGCCGTCGTCGGGGTCGGTGCAGGCCAGCCGCACCTGGGCGTAGCAGCCGGGGGCCTCGATCAGCCGGTGCGGGTCGCCGGCCACGATCGGCAGCCCGCCGGCGGCCAGGGACCCGGCGACGGCGACGGCGTTGCTGCCGCCCGGCAGGCCCTCGGTCCGGAGCAGGCCGAGGGCCTCCTCCCCCGCCACCGAGGCGAGGTGGCGGCGCCAGAGCTTGCTCGGGAAGCCGGAGAAGAGCAGGTGCTGCACGGCGAACACCACCAGCGGCGCCCACGCCTCCCACCGCCCGGCCCGGATGCCGAGCGCCGCCAGCTCCGGTGACGTGGCGTCGGCCAGCCCGGCGTTCACCCCGTCGGCGTACGCCGCCACCATCGCCCGGGCCTCGGGCGAGAGCCGCGCGTGGGCGCGCCGGGCGACGTCGGCGAGCCGCGCCCGGCGGGCGAGCAGGTCCCACTCCAGCGCTCCTGGGCCGAGCAGCTCGGCGCTGGTGCCCTCGCCGCGCCGCCGCTCGACCTCGAGCTGCCAGGCGCGGTCCTGCGCCGTCGCGCGTCCCTGCTCGTGGCACACCTCCGCGAGCGAGCCGCCTCTGACGTGCGGGATGCCGAGCGCGTCGCGCCGCACCGTCACGACGACGTCCCGCCCGACGGCGTCTCGCCCGACGACCCGCCCGGTGGCGGCAGGGCGATCGGGTTCGCCAGCGTGCCGGCGAAGATCAGCGACTCGGCCTGGTCGGTCAGGTCGACCATCTGCAGCGTGTTGCGCAGCTGGAGCCGGTTGAGGCAGCTGTGCCGGAACTCCGGGCGGCGCAGGTCGTAGCGCGCGGCGGCCTCGGCGAGCTCGGGGTGGTCGGCCGCGTGCTCGTCGACGCAGTCGCCGACCAGCGCCCAGAACTCCTCCTCGGGCAGCACGCCGTCCTCGTCGAGGATCGCCGCGACGAAGCGGAGCACGCCGTCGAAGACGTCGGTGTGGATCGCCAGTGCCTTCACGTCGTCGGGGAAGGAGCCGCGGATCCGCTCCACCTCCTCGGGCAGCGGCAGGTCGCCCATCACGGCCACCTCCTCGCCGATGTCCTTCATGAACGCCGCGACCGGCACCCGGTCGCGCAGGAGCAGCACGAGGTTCTCGCCGTGCGGCATGAACGCCAGGTCGTAGGCGTGCAGGCAGTGCACCAGCGGGCGGAGGTAGGCGCGCAGCCAGGCGCGCACCCAGCCGGCCGCGTCGACCGGCGAGGCCTTGATCCACGCCGTCACCAGCGCGTCGCCGTCGGCGTCGCGGTGCAGCAGCGCGGCCATCGTGGTCAGCTGCTCGCCGGGCGCGATCCGGGGCACCGGGCTCTCCCGCCACAGCGCCGCGACCATCTTGCGGTACGGCGAGGGGCCGGCCTCGCGGTGGAAGGCATCGCCGGTGTAGCCGATCGCCGCCACCTCCCGCAGCACGCCGAAGCCGCACTCCTGCAGCTCGGGGTCGGCGTGCACGGTCTCCGCGACCCAGTCGTTGATGGCCGGCGTCGCCGCCATGTAGGCCGGCGACAGGCCGCGCACGAACCCCATGTTCTGGATCGCCAGCGCGGTCTTCACGTAGTGCCGCTCGGGTCGGCTGGCGTTGAAGAAGGTGCGGATCGACTGCTGCGGCCGGTGCTCGTCGTCACCCTCGCCGAGGTGCACCAGGTCGCGGCGCGCGACGTCGGGGGCGAACGTGACCGCGAGCCGGTTGCGCCACTGCCAGGGGTGCACGGGCATCAGCAGGTAGTCCTCCGGCGCCAGCCCGAGCGCGAGCAGCCGGTCCTCGAAGTGCTCGCGCAGGCCGCCGGCCAGCTCGGCGCCGTACAGGCCCTGCTCGGTCTCCCCCGCGCCGAGGGCGAGCCGGGTCAGCGAGCGGCGCGCGGCCACCCAGTGCAGCCGCACGCTGCGGGCGGTCTCCGGCGCGTAGGCGCGGTAGTCGTCGAGGCCGAAGCCGATCCGGCCGTTGTTGGCGACGAAGGCCGGGTGGCCCTCGGTCATCGCGGCCTCGATCCGCTGGTAGTCGGCGTCGACGAGCTCGGCCACCGGCAGCTGGCGGTGCCGCAGCTTCCAGGCGCCGGCGGCGAGGGTCGCGGCGACCTCCTCCAGGTAGGTCGGCAGCAGCTGCTCGGGGATGCCGAGCACCGGCGCCAGCTCCGCCACGAAGGCCTGCACGTCCGGCTCCGCCGGGCGGCCGGCCACGGTCCGCCCGATGGACCCCGGGTCGACCACCCAGTGCTCGAGGGCGTGCACACGCGCCGTGAAGCAGTACGACGACCGGCCGGCGTCCAGCTGCCACCGCCCGTCCGCGCGCCGCTCCGGCGCGACCAGCCGCTCGTGGGCGTACTCCCCGATCGCCTTGGCCAGCAGGTGCCGCTGGGCACGGGCCATCAGGTCCGGGGCGAGGTGGTCGGCCTCGACCGCGGCGGCGAAGTCGGCGCGCCGGCAGACCGACAGCATCGCGGTCTTGCCGGCCAGCGGCACCTCGCACAGCTCGACGAACCCGGCGGCGACGTTCTTCGCCCGGATCGCGGCGTTGCGGACGTCGGGCTCGACCACCACGCGCCGCACGGCCGGGTCGCGGAAGCAGTGCTCCATCACGGCGGTGAAGATGCGCGTGGTGAGCCCGCGGACCGGCGCGCCTGCCGGGGGCGCGACCAGCACGTGCATGCCGAGGTCGCCGGCGCGGAGCTCCGGCAGGCCGGCCAGCGGCGAGTGCGCGGGATCGTAGGTCTCGGCGAGGAACGCCGCTCCGCCGTCGACCCGCCCGAGCCAGGCGTCGTGGTGGGGGTCGGCCGTGATCGCGGCGTACTCCGCGAGGACGTCGTCGCGGGTGGCGCCCTGCATCATCCAGTACGCCGAACGTGGGTGGGTGACCCACGCGTGCAGCAGGTCGAGGACGGCGGGGTCGCGGTCGAGGTCGAGCGGCTCGAGGGTGATCACCGGGCCGCCTCCGGCTGGCGGCGGAGTTGGTCGGGGACGCCGAAGGTCTGCACGGCGATCCGCTTCTCGACCGGGTGGACCTCGCGGCCGAGCATCGCGGCCAGGATGACCGAGTTGCGGTAGGGGCCCATCCCGAGGTCGGGGGCGAGCACGGAGTGGGTGTGCTCCTCGGCGTTCTGGACGAAGATCTCGCCGCCGGCGACGTCCACGCTGTAGTCGGCGGCGACGTCGTAGCGGCCCCGCGGGTCGCGGCGGACCCGGTCGGCGACGCCGTCGAGGAACGCCGGCACCGTGGGTGCGTAGCCGGTGGCGAGGACCAGCCCGTCGGTGCGCAGCCCGAACTCCTCGCCGGTCTCGGCGTGCCGCAGGTCGAGCTCGTGCGCCGAGCCGTCCCGCCGGGCGCCGGTGACCGCGGTGTTGGTCAGCAGCGTCGTGCGGGGGCCGTCGCCGCAGACGCGCAGCCGGTAGTGCAGGTCGGAGATCGCGTCGACCAGGTCGCCGGAGATGCCCTTGAACAGCTGCCGCTGGTCGCGCGCGAGCCGGTCGCGGACCTCGACCGGCAGCCGCCGGTGGTGCTCGGCGTAGTCGGGCGAGGTCATCTCGAGGGTGAGCTTGGTGTACTCCATCGGGAAGAACCGCGGGCTCCGCGTCAGCCAGGTCAGCTCGTAGTCGTGGTCGGGCGAGGCCGCCAGCAGGTCGTGGTAGATCTCCGCCGCCGACTGGCCGCTGCCCACGATCGTGATCGACCGGCACCGCCGCAGTCGGGCGCGGTGGGCGAGGTAGTCGGCGGAGTGGGTCAGCGGTGACGGCTCGGCTGCCGGCCGCTGCGCGACCTCCTCCACCAACGGGCGGAGCGGCTCGGGGACGTGCGGCTCGGTGCCGATGCCGACCACCAGGCGACGGGCGCGATGCACGTCGCCGGTCGCCGAGGTCACGACGTACGACGCCCCGTCGTGCCGCACGTCGACGACCCGCTGGCCGAAGCGGATGCCGTCGACCCGCTCGGCGGCCCAGCGGCAGTAGTCGTCGTACTCCCGGCGCAGGGGGTAGAAGCTCTCCCGGATGTAGAACGGGTAGAGGTGCCCGGTCTCCTTGAGGTAGCTGAGGAACGACCACCGCGAGGTCGGGTCGGCCATGGTGACCAGGTCGGCCAGGAACGGCACCTGCAGGGTGGCGTCGTCGAGCAGCATCCCGGGGTGCCAGTCGAACCGCTCCCGCGCCTCGAGGAAGACGCCGTCGAGCTCTCCGGACTGCCGCAGCGGCTCCGAGAGGCACGCCAGGCCGAGGTTGAAGGGCCCGAGACCGATCGCGACGAAGTCACGCACGCCCGGCGTCGTCGCCCCGGTCACCGGGCGACCTCGGCCTCGGGCAGCACCGCGGCGAGCCGGGCACCGGCCGCGCGGACGAGGTCGAGCACGGCCACGATGTCGGCGGCGGTCGCCATCGGGTTGAGGAGCGTGAGCTTGAGGTACTGCCGGCCGTCGACCTTCGTCGCCGCCACCATCGCCCGCCCGGAGGCGTAGAGCTCCTCGCGGATCCGGCGATTCAGGGCGCCGAGGGCGGGCTCGTCGAGCACCGGCCCCGCGGGCAGGTAGCGGAAGACCAGCGTGCTGAGCTCCGGCGCGGCGGCGTACTCCAGGTCCGGCTCGACGACGGTGGCGGCGTGCACGGCCGCGGCGAGGTCGACGACGGCGTCGACGTAGTCGCCGATCACGTCCGGGCCCATCGCCCGCAGCGTGACCCACAGCTTCAGCGCGTCGAACCGCCGAGTGGTCTGCAGGCTCTTGTCGACCTGGTTGGGGCTGTCGGTGCCGACCGGCTCGCGCGGGTTGAGGTAGTCGGCGTGCCAGGTGACCGGCTGGAGGAGTGCCCGGTCGCGCACGATGAGCGCGCTGGAGGAGACCGGCTGGAAGAAGGTCTTGTGGTAGTCGACGGTCACCGAGTCGGCCCGGTCGATGCCCTCGAGCAGGCCGCGCCGGCGCCGGGACGCCAGCAGGCCCCCACCGTAGGCGGCGTCGACGTGCAGCCAGGTGTCGTAGGCGCGGGCGAGGTCGGCGATCGCGGGCAGCGGGTCGATGGCGCCGAAGTCGGTGGTGCCGGCGGTCGCGACGACGGCCATCGGTCGCAGGCCCAGCGCGGTGCAGGCGGCCAGCGAGCGCTCGAGCGCGGCCGGGTCCATCCGGTGCCGGTCGTCGGTCGGCACGCTGACCACCGACTCCTCGCCCAGGCCCAGCAGCCGCGCGGACTTCTGCACCGAGAAGTGGCTGTCCTCGGAGGCCAGGATGCGCAGCCGCTCCAGCCGCACCCGGTCGAGCCGCCCCCGCGCCAGCAGCAGGCCCTGGAGGTTCGACTGGCTGCCGCCGCTGGTGAACACGCCGTCGGCGGCGTCGCCGAACCCGATCCGCTGGGCCGTCCACTCGACCAGCCGGCGCTCGATGAAGGTGCCGCCGACGCTCTGGTCGAAGGTGTCCAGCGAGCTGTTCACCGCGGCGACGAAGAGCTCGGCGAGCAGCGCGGGCACCACGACCGGGCAGTTGAGGTGCGCGGCGTACGACGGCTCGTGGAACCACACCGCGTCGTCGAGCCAGAGTGCGGACATCTCGGCCAGCACCTCGTCGAGGCCGGCGAGCGGGGCGTCGAGGTCGACCGCGGCGACCCGGGCGGCCGCCTCGGCCGGTCCGGTGCCGGCGGCCGGGCCGGTCACCCGACCGAGGTGGCCCAGCAGGTGCTCGAGCCCCGAGCCGATCGCGGTGGCGTAGTGCTCGGCGTGACGGGGGTGGAAGACATGATGGAGCGGGGGCTGCTGCGACAAGGCGATCTCCTACCGAGAAAGGTTAGGCTTACCTAAGTACCTCCTCGGCGCGCTGCCAACACCGCCTCCTGTGGCCTGGCCCACAGGTCGCCGCCCGCCGGCGATCGGGCGGGCGGTCAGGCGAGCAGTCAGGACTGGCCGGTCAGGACTGGCCGGTCAGGCGGGAGCGGGGTCGCGCAGCAGCTGGACCGCGGCCGACCCGGCGAGCACCCCGCCACCGAGGACCAGCACGATCCCAGGGCCGGGCAGCCAGCCGGAGGTACCGACCAGGTCGAGCACCCGCACCAGCTGCCACACCGGCAGCACCACGGCGACCGCCGCCAGCACCGCGGCCTGGACGCCGCCGAGCCGGTGCAACGGGATGATCGCGCCGCCGAGCCCGAGCATCGCCGCGTAGAAGGTCCACAGCCCCGGACCGCCGCCGCCGGAGAGGTTGCCCACCGGCGTGTGCAGCCACGGCAGGAAGGAGCCGAACATCACCATCGCCGTGGCCAGGCCCAGCCGCTTGCGGCCGGGGTGGACGGGGGTGCGGGTCCGGGTCGCCTTGCCCGCGATGCCGTGGGTCGCCATGCCCCGACGGTAGCCGCCGTGACCGGGGTCACGCACCGTCCGCGTCGCGGCGCCGTGCCGCTCGTCGCCGGCCCGTCGGCCGCCGTCGGCGACGAGCGGTCGATGAGGGGCGACGAACGGTCGCTAGCGGTGCCGATCGGAGGTGGGCAGCGATCGCCCCCGCCGCTCGCCGAGCCGATCACGCCGCTCGGCGACTCCTGTGACCCAGGGCACATCTGTGCCTTGACCGAGCGCGCCCGCCGTTGCTTGCCTCGATGTGGTGGCCGTCACCTCCTGGCCGCCCCGTGGTCCGACGAGGAATGGAGCAGGCAATGGATGAACAGGCGCGCCGGGAGTACTGGCGCCACAACCTGACGCTGATGGCGGTGCTGCTCGCCATCTGGGCACTGGTGTCGTTCGGCGCCGGGATCTTCTTCGCCGACGCGCTCAACAATATCGAGGTCGCGGGCTTCCCGCTGGGCTTCTGGTTCGCCAACCAGGGCTCGATCCTGGTGTTCCTGGCCCTGATCGCGGTCTACGTGTGGCGGATGGACCGGCTCGACTCCAAGTACGGCATCAACGAGTACGAGGAGGAGGTGCACCACTCGTGAGCGACATCCAGCTCTGGACGCTGATCTTCGTCGTCCTCACCTTCTCGGTCTACATCTACGTCGCCTACGCGAGCCGGGTCTCCGACACCTCCGGGTTCTACGTCGCCGGCGGCGGCATCCCCGCCCCGGCCAACGGCGCCGCGATCGCGGCCGACTGGATGAGCGCGGCGTCGTTCATCTCCATGGCCGGCCTGATCGCCCTTGCCTACAACGGCTACGGGGGCTCTGCCTACCTGATGGGCTGGACCGGCGGCTACGTGCTGCTCGCGCTGCTCCTGGCGCCGTACCTGCGCAAGTTCGGGAAGTACACGATCCCCGACTTCGTCGGCGACCGCTACAACGAGACGGCGCGGATCATCGCCGTCGTCTGCGCGATCGTCGTCTCGCTGACCTACGTGGTCGGCCAGATGGCCGGTGTCGGCGTGGTCTTCAGCCGGTTCCTCCAGGTGAACACCACGGTCGGCGTGCTGATCGGCATGGCGATCGTGCTCTTCTACGCGGTGCTCGGCGGCATGAAGGGCATCACCTGGACCCAGGTCTGCCAGTACTCCGTGCTGATCGTCGCCTACCTGATCCCCGCCGTGGCGATCTCGGCGAAGGTCACCGACATCCCGCTGCCGCAGGTGGGCTTCGGGCAGATCCTCGACGAGCTGGAGGCGCTGCAGGCCGAGCTCGGGTTCGGCGACTACACCGCGGCCCTCACCGGCAGCGGCCAGTTCAACATGTTCCTGCTGACCGCGACGCTGATGTTCGGCACGGCCGGCCTGCCGCACGTCATCGTGCGGTTCTACACGGCCAAGAACGTGCGCGCGGCGCGCTACTCGGCGCTGTGGGCGCTGTTCTTCATCGCGCTGCTCTACACGACGGCGCCCACGGTGGCGGCGTTCGCGAAGTACAACATCCTCAGCGAGTCGCAGAGTGGCGGGCTGGCCGACCAGTCCTGGTTCGGCAAGTGGGCCGACGTCGGGCTGATCACCGGTCCCGACGGTGGCGAGGTGACCGACATCAACGGCAACGGCGCGATCGACTTCCAGGGCGGCGCCGGCAACGAGGTGCTGATCAACAACGACATCCTGGTGCTGGCCTCGCCGGAGATCGGCGGCCTGCCCGCGCCGATCGTCGGGCTGGTCGCGGCCGGTGGCCTCGCCGCCGCGCTGTCGACGGCGTCCGGACTGCTGCTGGTGATCTCCTCCGCGGTCGCCAACGACGTCTACCACAAGCGGATCAACCCGGGAGCGAGCGAGAAGCAGCAGCTGCTCGTCGCCCGGATCGCGATGGCGGTGGCCGTGCTGGCCGCCGGCTACCTCGGCGCCAACCCGCCGGGATTCGCCGGCCAGGTGGTGGCCCTCGCGTTCGGGCTGGCGGCGGCCAGCTTCTTCCCGATCCTGGTGCTCGGCATCTTCTGGAAGAAGTGCACCGCGGCGGGTGCGGCCTCCGGCATGGCGGTCGGCCTGGGCGTCACGGCGGCGTACTTCGTGTGGACGCTGCCCTCGGAGTCGGCGTGGTTCTTCCTCGGCAAGGACCCGATCCTCGACATCGCACCGGTGGGCTTCGGGGCGATCGGCATGCTGCTCAACTTCATCGTGACGATCGTGGTCTCCCAGTTCACGAAGAAGCCGTCGGTCACCATGCAGCACCTGGTGGAGGAGATCCGCTACCCCGGCCGCACCGACCTGGTCGCCAAGCACGCGGAGGGCCAGCTCTGACGCCCGGCAACCGGGAGACAACCCCTTGAGAGCAGGCTGGTGGTGCGGCCTACTGTGAGCCGTGCCACCAGCTTGCCCATCGTTCGGAAGGAAGAGTCGTGACTGACACCGAGCAGACCCTCGCGAACCTGCTGCGGGAGGAGCGCCGGTTCGAGCCGCCGGCCGACCTCGCCGCCGACGCCAACCTGAAGGCCGACGCCTACGAGGCGGCCGCTGCCGACCGCGAAGGCTTCTGGGCCCAGCAGGCCGAGCGGCTGTCGTGGGCGAAGAGGTGGGAGCAGGTCCTCGACTGGTCCGACCCGCCGTTCGCCAAGTGGTTCGTGGGCGGCACCCTCAACGCGGCGTACAACTGCGTCGACCGGCACGTCGAGGCCGGCCGCGGCGACAAGGTGGCGATCCACTGGGTGGGCGAGCCGGTGCACGACGGCGTCGCGGAGAGCCGCGACCTCACCTACGCCGACCTCCAGCGCGAGGTGTCCAAGGCGGCCAACGCGCTCACCGACCTCGGCGTGGCCAAGGGCGACCGGGTGGCCATCTACATGCCGATGATCCCCGAGGCGATCGTCGCGATGCTCGCCTGCGCCCGGATCGGCGCCCCGCACACCGTGGTGTTCGGCGGCTTCTCCGCCGACGCCCTGGCCTCCCGGCTCGAGGACTGCCAGGCCAAGGTCGTGGTCACCGCCGACGGCGGCTACCGGCGGGGCACCGCGTCGGCGCTGAAGCCGGCGGTCGACGAGGCCCGTGCCAAGACGGCGAGCAACGGGCACACCGTGAGCAAGGTGCTGGTGGTGCGTCGTACCGGTCAGGACCTCGGCGAGAACGGCTGGGACGACGACGTCGACGTGTGGTGGCATGACGTCGTCGACAGCGCCTCCGAGGAGCACGCCCCCGAGCCGGTGGACGCCGAGCACCCGCTCTACGTCATGTACACCTCCGGCACGACCGGCAAGCCGAAGGGCATCCTGCACACCACCGGCGGCTACCTGGTCGGCTCGGCCTACACCCACCACGCGGTGTTCGACATCAAGCCGGAGACCGACGTCTACTGGTGCACCGCCGACATCGGCTGGGTCACCGGCCACTCCTACATCGTCTACGGGCCGCTGGCCAACGGCGTCACGCAGGTGCTCTACGAGGGAACGCCCGACAGCCCCGAGCGGGGCCGCTGGTGGAAGATCATCCAGGACTACAAGGTCACCGTCTTCTACACGGCGCCGACCGCGATCCGCTCGTTCATGAAGCAGGGGCACGAGGTCCCGGACCAGTTCGACATGTCCAGCCTGCGGGTGCTCGGCTCGGTCGGCGAGCCGATCAACCCCGAGGCCTACGTCTGGTACCGCCACGTCATCGGCGGCGACCGCACCCCCGTCGTCGACACCTGGTGGCAGACCGAGACCGGGTCGATCATGATCAGCCCGCTGCCCGGCGTGACCGCCGGCAAGCCCGGCTCGGCCATGACGCCGATCCCCGGCATCGAGGCCGACGTCGTCGACGACGAGGGCAACCCGGTGCCCAACGGGTCCGGTGGCTACCTGGTGGTCACCTCGCCGTGGCCGTCGATGCTGCGCACGATCTGGGGCGACGACAAGCGGTTCGTCGACACCTACTGGCGGCGCTTCGAGAAGCAGGGCTACTACTTCGCCGGCGACGGCGCGAAGAAGGACGACGACGGCGACATCTGGGTGCTCGGCCGGGTCGACGACGTCATGAACGTCTCCGGCCACCGGCTGTCCACCACCGAGATCGAGTCGGCCCTGGTCTCCCACCCCAAGGTCGCCGAGGCCGCGGTGGTCGGCGCCACCGACCCCGACACCGGCCAGGCGGTCGTCGCCTACGTCATCCTGCGCGACGAGGCCGGCGACGGCGGGGAGGGCATCGCCAAGGAGCTCTCCGACCACGTGCGCAAGGAGATCGGCCCGATCGCCAAGCCGCGGCAGATCATGGTCGTCCCCGAGCTGCCCAAGACCCGCTCGGGCAAGATCATGCGGCGGCTGCTGCGCGACGTCGCGGAGAAGCGCGAGGTCGGCGACACCACCACCCTCGCCGACAGCTCGATCATGGAGCTGATCTCGGCGGGCCAGGCGACGTCCACCGACGACTGAAGCCGCGGCCTCCCACACCGACCGATGACAGGAGTTCCGTGCCCAGCTGGCACACCGACTGGTCCGACTTCCCCGAACCGCTCGCGGCGTTCTGGACCGAGCGTCACCTCTGCACGCTGAGCACGCTCGACTCCACGGGCGCCCCGCACGCGGTGCCGGTCGGCGTCGCGCTCGACCCTGAAGAGCATTGCGCGTGGATCATCACCGGCCGCGGGTCGCAGAAGGCGCGCAACCTGCGCCGCGACCCGCGGCTGGCGGCCACCCAGGTCGACGGTGCCCGCTGGTCCACGCTGCTCGGCGCGGCCGAGGTGCTCGACGACCTGGAGTCGGTCGCCCGCGCCTGTGAGCGCTACTCCGAGCGCTACCGCACGCCCCGGCCGAACCCGGAGCGGGTAGCGGTCCGGGTCACCGTCGACCGGTTCCTGGGCTCGCGGCAAGTCTTGCCCGGCTGACCTCCCCGCCTTCCTCGAGGCCGGCCTCCCGCTTTGACCGGCCACCCGCTCCGGGTGGCCGGCCGTTCGGCGTCGGGGCCGTGGGACGGCGATCTGCGCCGGCGTCAGCCGGGGGTGACCCGCGACGCGCCCTCGGCGACCTTGTCGACCGGGTCGTCCTGGGGCGGGACGCCGGTGTCGGTCGGCTCGGGGTGGTGCTCCCCGCGGCCCGCCCACAGCAGCACGAGGACGCCGACGACGGCGGCCGTCACCGAGGCGAGCAGGATGCCCACCTTGGCGTCGTCGGTGAGCACCTGGTCGCCCGGGAAGGAGAGCCCGGCGATGAACAGCGACACGGTGAAGCCGATGCCGGCCACCGAGCCGACGCCGACCACCTGGGCCCACGACGTGCGGTCGGGCAGGTGGCTGAGGCCGAGCTTGACCGCGAGGTAGCAGAACAGCGCGATGCCCAGTGGCTTGCCGATCACCAGCCCGGCCGCGATGCCGAGGCCGACGGTGGAGGTGACCGCCTCGCCGAGCACGCCGCCGCCGAGGTAGACCCCCGCGTTGGCCAGGGCGAAGATCGGCAGCACGACGTACGACGACACCGGGTGCAGCCGCGTCTGCAGGCGCTCGACCACGGGCACCGACTCCGCGAGCAGGAAGCGCAGCTTGTGCAGCTCCTCGGCGTCGAGGTCGTGGTCGCGCAGCGCGTGCACGGCGTACTCCTTGGAGACGTCGGGCTTGAGCAGCGCCACGGCGGGGGTGAGCAGCCCGATGGCCACACCGGCGAGGGTGGCGTGCACGCCCGACTGAAGCATCGCGAACCAGGTCGCGACCCCGAGCACGGAGTAGACCGAGATCGACCAGACCCGGAGCACCCTCAGGACCGCCATCGTCACGAGCAGGACCACTGCCAGGGCGAGCCACTGGAGGGACAGGTCGGCGGTGTAGAACACCGCGATCACCAGGATCGCGCCGATGTCGTCGACGATCGCGAGCGTCAGCATGAAGAGCCGCGCCGAGGAGGGGATGCGGCGGCCGAGCAGGCCGAGGACGCCCACCGCGAACGCGATGTCGGTGGCCATCGGGATGCCCCAGCCGCGACCGGTGTCCCCGCCGCCGGCGATGGCGAGGTAGATGGCAGCCGGCACCAGCATGCCGCCGAGCGCCGCGACGATGGGCAGGGCGGCCGTGCGGGGGTTGCGGAGATCGCCGTGGACCAGCTCGTACTTGATCTCCAGGCCCACGACGAAGAAGAAGATCGCCATCAGCCCATCGTTGACCCAGTGCTGCAGCGTCTCGTCGATCTCCAGCCCGCCGATGTGCAGCGAGATGTGGGTGTGCCAGAACTCGTCGTAGCCCTCGGCCCAGCCGTCGAACGGCAGGTTGACCCACAGCAGCGCGGCGACCGTGGCGGCCAGCAGCAGCAGCGATCCGGCCGCCTCGATGTGGAGGAACTCGCGCAGCGGCCGGGCGACGTAGCGCGCCAGCGCCTTGTCACTCGCCGTCCAGACGGGGCCCTGGTTCCAGAGGTCGTCGCGGGGGCGGTCGGACGACGGTGTCTCGGGCACGGAGCGGCCTCCAGGTGTGGGTGGGCAGGCATGGTCGAGCGCCGACCAGACTTCCCGGCTCACCTGTCTCCCAGCGTATCGGTATCGGTAAGGTCGTCGGCATGGCCATCGAACCGCTCCGCGACGAGCCCACGATCGGGCGTCTCATCAAGGACGCGCAGACCGATTTCTCCACGCTCATGCGCAAGGAGATCCAGCTCGCCAAGTCGGAGCTGAAGGTCAGCGTGACCGCGGGCGGGATGGGGGCGGCGTTCCTGGCCGCGGCGGCGTTCTTCCTGGTCCTGTTCGTGATCATCCTGTCGGTGGCGGCCGCCTACTTCATCCACTGGAACGGCGACGGCCTCTCGCTGCACTGGGCGTTCCTGATCGTCGCGGGGTTCTGGCTGTTGGTCGCCGCGCTCCTGGTGCTGCTCGGCATCCGCGCGTTCAAGCGGGTGAAGGCGCCGGAGCGGGCGATCGAGCAGGGCCGCGAGATCCCGCGCGCCCTCAAGGGCCAGGCCTGAGCCGGAGCCCCGGAGGGGTGGGCCGAGGTGGCACGGCAGCCGGTGGTCGCCGGCAAGGCTGAGCAGCTGCTCGGCTCCGCGGTGGTCGCGACCGCACCCGTCGCCGGAGGTGACGTCTGCACCGCCGTGAAGCTGCGGCTCTCCAGCGGTCGCACCGCGTTCCTCAAGACGCTCACCGGCGCGCCGCCGCACTTCTTCGCGCGGGAGGCCGCCGGGCTGCGCTGGCTGGGCGAGGCCGAGCCGGCGGGCGGCGTCGCGGTGCCGGAGGTCCTCGGCTTCGACCAGGACTGCCTGATCCTCGGGTGGGTCGAGTCCGGCCGCCCGGGCGCCGAGGCGGCGACCCGCTTCGGTCGGGCGCTGGCCGCGACCCACGGCGCCGGCGCGCCGGTGTTCGGCGGTGACGCCGACGGCTACATCGGCCGGCTGCCGCTGCCCAACCGCCCGCTGCCCACGTGGGCGGAGTTCTGGGCCGAGCGCCGGATCGCGCCGTACGTGAAGGTGCTGCGCGACAAGCAGCTGCTGTCGGCGGACGACGCCGCCGCGATCGAGGCGGCCGCGGCCCGGACCGCCGAGGTGGTGCCGGAGGAGCCGCCGGCACGGCTCCACGGCGACCTGTGGAACGGCAACGTGCTCTGGACCGCGGACGACCGCGTCGTGGTGGTCGACCCCGCCGCCCACGGCGGTCACCGCGAGGTCGACCTGGCCATGCTGTCGCTGTTCGGCCTGCCCCAGCTGCCGCAGGTGCTCGAGGCCTACCAGCACGCCGCCCCCCTGGCGGACGGGTGGGAGGAGCGGCTGGCCTTCCACCAGCTCTTCCCGCTGCTGGTGCACGCCTGCCTGTTCGGCGGTGCGTACGGCGCCCGCGCCGCCCGCCTCGCGCAGCGCTACCGCTGAGTCCGGCGGCCGCTCTCAGCGCGCGCTCAGGGCGATCAGCCATCATGGGATGGTGTCGCAGCGTGCCGCCAGCCCAGCCCGTGTCCTCGTCGTCGACGACGACCGGGCGGTCCGCGAGTCGCTGCGGCGGTCGCTGGAGTTCAACGGCTACGACGTGCACCTGGCCAGCGACGGCGCCGAGGCCCTGGCGGGCATCGGCGCGGTCGCGCCCGACGTCGTGGTGATGGACGTGATGATGCCCAAGCTCGACGGCCTGGAGGCGACCCGGGCGCTGCGCGCCGCCGGCAACGACGTGCCGGTCCTCGTGCTGACCGCGCGGGACGCGGTCGGCGACCGGGTCGAGGGGCTCGACGCGGGCGCCGACGACTACCTCGCCAAGCCGTTCGCGCTGGAGGAGCTGCTGGCACGGCTGCGCGCCCTGCTCCGACGGATCGCGCCCACCGAGGAGGGCGCCGACGAGGAGGTGCTCACCTTCTCCGACCTGACCATGAACGTCACCACCCGCGAGGTGACCCGCGGCTCCCGTCCGATCGAGCTGACCCGCACCGAGTTCACGCTGCTGGAGATGTTCCTGCGGCGTCCGCGGCGGGTGCTCGACCGCAGCTTCATCCTCGAGGAGGTCTGGGGCTACGACTTCCCCACCACCGCGAACTCCCTCGAGGTCTACGTCGGCTACCTGCGTCGCAAGACCGAGGCCGGTGGCGAGCCGCGGCTGATCCACACCGTGCGCGGCATCGGCTACGTGCTGAGAGCGACGGAGTGAGCGGCTGGGGGCTGTCGGCGATCGGCCCCGGTGCCGACGGCCGCTGGCGCTACCGCCGCTCCCTGGCGAGCCGGGTCATCCTGCTGACCACGATCGCGGTCGGCCTCTCGGTCGCCCTCGTCGCGGTCGGCGCCTACATCACCGCCCGGGTGCAGATGCAGCACGCGCTCGACGACTCGCTGCTCGACCGCGCCAACAAGGCGGCGCGCTCCAACACCCTGCTGGAGGCCTCCTCGGCGGGCATCCCGCCGTGGGCGCTCGGCGCCGCCGACGTGCGGATCGCGTTCCTCGACCACGAGGGCACCCCGGTGATCCTCGACCGCGGGCCGCGGATCGAGCTCGGCCGCCCCGAGCTGGAGGTGGCGCAGGGCGACGCCGACCACAGCCTCCGCACCATCGTGATCGCCGGTGAGCGGCACCGGGTGGTCGCCGTACCGACCCGGCAGGAGGGGATCGCGCTGATCATCGCCCAGCCGCTGGCCGACCAGGACCGCACCCTGTCGCGGCTCGGCTGGGTGACCGTCGCCTTCGGGGTGGTGGGCGTGCTCGCCGCCGCGCTGGCCGGGTGGATGGTCGCCAGCAACGGCCTGCGGCCGGTCCGCCGGCTGACCGCCGCGGTCGAGGACATCGCCCGCACCGAGGACCTCCGGCCGCTCCCGGTCGAGGGGGACGACGAGGTGGCGCGGCTGGCCACCGCGTTCAACCACATGCTCACCGCGCTGGACGCCTCGCGGCTGCGCCAGCGGCAGCTGGTGGCCGACGCCTCCCACGAGCTGCGCACGCCGCTGACCGCGCTGCGCACCAACATCGACCTGCTCGCGATGAGCGCCCGTGGCGACGGGTTCGAGGGGCTGCCGCCGAAGGCGCGCGACGAGCTCCTCGACGACGTGCGCGCCCAGATCGAGGAGCTGACCACGCTCATCGGCGACCTCACCGCGCTCGCCCGGGACGAGCCGATGCCGGTCCAGGTGGAGCCGGTCGACCTCGGCGAGGTGGTGGACCACGCCGTGCAGCGGGTGCGGAGGCGGGCCCCGAGCCTGACCTTCGAGGTCTTCACGCGACCATGGTGGGTGATCGGCGAGGCCGCCGAGCTCGAGCGGGCGGTGACCAACCTGCTCGACAATGCTGCGAAGTGGAGCCCCGAAGGAGGCCAGGTGACGGTGCGACTCAGTGACGGCGTGCTGACCGTCGACGACCAGGGACCAGGCATCGCGGAGCCCGACCGGCCGCACGTGTTCGACCGGTTCTGGCGCTCCCCCGACGCCCGCACCATGCCCGGTTCCGGCCTCGGCCTGGCGATCGTCCGCCAGGTGGCCGACCGCCACTCCGGCACCGTCCAGGCCACCGAGAACGCCAGCGGCGGCGCCCGCCTCGTGCTCCGCCTCCCCGGCCGGGAGAGCGCCCATGCCTGACCCGAGGCGGCAGGTTCCGGCGCACGAGGTGGCAGGTTCCGGCGCACGAGGTGGCAGGTTCCGGCGCGCGAGGTGGCAGATTCCGGCGCGCGAGGTGGCAGGTTCCGGCGCACGAGGTGGCGCGTTCCGGCGTACGACGTGCGCGGCGCTCGCCGCGCTCCCGGCCCTCGTGCTCGCGGCCTGCGGGGGTGAGGACGTCGGCGCCAAGCCCGACCTCCCGACCGAGCCGCCGGCCCGGTGGAACCCCTGCGACGCCCTCGACAGCGCCTTCGTGGAGAAGAACTTCGGCTCGGTCGCCGAGGAGCGCAACGGCACGCCCACCAAGCCCGACTGCCGGTTCGCCCCCGAGGAGGAGAGCGGCGAACCGGTGGTCACCGCCAACTACATCCTCTTCCCCGGCAAGCTCGAGGACGCCTGGGAGAGCATGGGCCAGTCGCCCGACGCCGACGTGCGCGAGCCCCGGATCGACGGCGCCGACGCCGCCCGGATCGTGGTCGCGGTCGAGCAGGACCAGCTCTATGTCACCGGGTTCGTGCAGAACGGCGACCTGATCCAGCAGGTCGACGTCGCCGACCCGGCGCCGTTCGCCAAGGCGCAGGTCGTCGCCGGGGTGCGTACGACGCTCGCCCGGCTCTCCGACCACGCCAACGCCGCCGGCGTCGGCAAGGCGGACCCCTCGGCCGAGTGAGGCCGCGGCACGTCCGAGCGCCGGTTGGCCGGCTGGCTGGTGACCGGTGACCGGTCGCCGGTGGCCGGTCAGGCCAGCTGCACGGCGGCGACGCCGTCGTACGGGTTCACCCCGCTCAGCGTGCCGGTCGACCGGGTGGGCCGCATCCGGAGGAACCGCTGGCTGACGTGGTGCCCGCCACCCAGGTCGGCCGCCATCGCGGTCGCGTGCGCACCGGGCTTGTAGGCGAAGGCACGGGAGTCGGCCGCCGTGCGCCAGGCGCTCACCGAGGTGGTGTTGCGTGGCGAGCTGAAGAACCCGAGCCCGCCGAGGTATCCCGGCGCGGCGAACGCCTGTCCGGCGGCGCGGATGCTGCCCCGCACGAACTCCGGGAGGTGCCGGCTGCGCAGCTCACCGCTGATGAACACCACCACCGGCTGGTCCTTCGGCAGCGGGCGGTCGGACTCGGGGCTCGGCTCCCACCCGCGCCACCGGGTGTCGTGGGTGCCGAAGCCCAGCGGGCCGCGGACGTGCCAGTGCTCCCGCGCCCCCTCGGCGAGGGTGCGGAGCAGCGGTGCGGAGTCCGCGGCGTCCTCACTGGTCCACGCGGCGAGGACGCCGAGCCGACGGAGCGTGTAGGGGAACTCCTTCCCCGTGTCGGTGAAGTTGCCGGTCGTGCCGGGCACGATGCCGCGACATCCGGGCGGGAGCGGCGCCCGCGCGAGGTGGAGCAGGGCCCGGGCGGCACCTCGGGCCGGCCGGTCGACGACGTCGAAGGTCAGGAAGTCCGCCATCGGCCGAGCGTAGATCCGCGGCCGCGGGCGCGGGGAGGCTCGCCGGCGAGACTTGACCGTCCGGTCCAGACCGCGGCCCGATCGGGCAGCCAGCACAGCCGCGGCCACAGGCCGGTCACGCGCAGGCCAGGTCGGCGGCCGGCCAGGCCTCCACGGCCGCCGGGCGGCCGACGTAGGCACGGTCGCCGCTGGGCGACGTCCACAGCCGGTCCCTGCCGCGGCTGAACCCGGTGCGTACGGCGTCCCGCGGCAGGGGCATCGAGTCGACGTACTCACCGTCCACCCACTCCTGGAGCCCCGGCTGCGGCCGCCGCACGTAGCTGCGCTCGCCGAGGGCGAGGAAGGTCATCGACTGCCAGTCGCAGTGCGCGGGACCGGCGTAGGAGACCACCTCCGTGGTCGGCGCCGGCTCCCCGGCGGTGCCGGTCCACAGCTGGTAGCCCAGGTCGCGCGCCACCTCCGGGCCGAGCTCGGCGACGTCGCAGCGGGCGTACGACTCGACGTACCACCCGTCGCCCCCGGCGCCGTCGGTCGCGTCGCCGTCGTGGACGACGACCGCCGCCACGATCCGGCCGTCGCGGCGGTGGGCGAACATCACCCGGTCACGGTCGCGGGCCACCTCCGCCAGCTCGACCTCGGGGAGGTCGATGGCCCCCTCGGACCTCGCCGTGACGAGCGCCGACTCGGGGTCGTCGCTGGTGGCACCCTCGGCGTAGACGGCCGCGTCCTCGAGCACGCCGGCCCGCGCTCCGTGCCGGCAGTCCACGGCCGCGCCGGCGGCGCCGTGCCGGCCCTCGGAGAGCTGCAGCGGTCCGTCGTACGACGCCCCGGCGGGCTCGTCCGCGCCCCGCTGCCCCCGCTCGCCCTGACCGCAGGCCACCAGGAGCAGCGCTGTCATCAGGATCCACGTCCACGCCGGTGTGCGCATGTCGCTCCTCGCGTCGGGGGTCTGCTCATCCTGACGTGCCGGAGCGGTGGCTGGTTCCGGTCGCCGGTCAGGGCGCGCTCGGATCGACCGCCTGCAGCACCCGGGCCGCCTTCCAGCGGGTCTCGTCGTACTCCTCGACGACGTCGCTGGCGACCGTGATCCCGCCGCCGGTGCCGAGGACCCAGTCGCCCCCGGCGGTCGTGAGGGTCCGGATCACCACGCCGAGGTCCGCCCGGCCGTCCCCGGAGACCCAGCCGAAGGCGCCGCTGTAGGCGCCACGCGGCGTGGCCTCGACCTCGCCGATGATCTCCATGGTCCGCAGCTTCGGCGCGCCGGTCATCGATCCGGCCGGGAACAGCGCCTTGAGCGCCGCGACGGTGGAGACGTCGTCGCGCAGCCGGCCGCGCACGGTGGAGACCAGCTGGTGCACCGACGCGTAGGACTCCACCTCCATCAGCACCGGCACCTCGACCGACCCCACCTCGCAGACCGTCGCCAGGTCGTTGCGCAGCAGGTCGACGATCATCAGGTTCTCGGAGCGGTACTTCGGGTCGCTCGCGAGGCGGTCGCGCGCCGCCGCGTCCTCCTCCGCCGTGCTGCCGCGGGGGGTGGTGCCCTTGATCGGCTTCGCCTCCAGCAGCCGGTCGCCCGTCACCAGCGCGTAGCGCTCCGGCGAGGAGCTCAGCAGCCACGCCCGGGCCCCCTCGACGTCGTGCTGCAGGAACCCGGCGTACGGCGCCGGGTTGATCGCCCGCAGCCGGAGGTAGGCGTCGGCGGGCGAGGTGGCGGCCGGAGCGGCGGCTGCCGGCACCCGCAGCCGGTGGGTCAGGTTGACCTCGTAGGAGTTGCCGGCGTGGAGGTGTTCCTGCACGCGGGCGAACGCGGTGGCGTAGTCGGGGGGTGGGGTGGCGGGGCTGCAGGAATCACCGGTCAACCGGTGATTCCTCGACTTCGCGGCCATTGCAATGCCCGAGAGGTGCGAGGAAACCTCCGAGGAGCCGTGCTCGAACCGCCGCACGTGGCTGGGCCGCATCCACACCGCGTCGGGCAGGTCGGGGTCGGGCGCGGCGGGAAGGTCGGGCCGCGCGGCGTAGCCGAAGTAGCCGAACCACTGGTCCCGCGACGAGCCGGCCGCCAGCTCCTCCTCGAGTACGACGAACGGGTCGTCCCCGACCACGACGGAGCGCCCCGCGGCGTGGCGGGTGACCTCGCGAGCGGCGGCGTCGTAGGTGAGGGAGACGTCGTCGTCGTCGAGCCAGCCGACGATCGACTGCCGGCGCGACCAGTTGCGCGCGCCACCGCCGTCGAGCCACACGCAGCGAGCGCGGCTGGACTGGACGCGGGTGAACGCCTCGACCGCGTCGGCCTCGCTCATCGTCCGGCGCCGCTCAGGAAGTTGGCCACCAGTCGCGCGCCGTGCTCGGTGAGCACCGACTCCGGGTGGAACTGCACGCCCATCACCGGCAGCGTGGCGTGCTCGACCGCCATGGTGAGGCCGGACTCCGCGTCGACCGCGGTCACCCGCAGCACGTCGGGGAGGCCCAGCACCGCCAGCGAGTGGTAGCGGACCGCCCGGAACCGGTCCGGGACGCCCGCGAACAGCCCGGTCCCGTCGTGGTCGACGGTCGCCGTCACGCCGTGCCCCGGCGGCACCCGGTCGACCGCGCCGCCGTACGCGGTCACGATGCCCTGCATGCCGAGGCACACGCCGAGCACCGGACGGCTGCCGTCCCGGAGAACCTCACGGCCGACGGCGAAGTCGCGCTCCACCGCGGGGTGGCCGGGCCCCGGCGAGAGCACGACGAACTCGTGGGCGAGCACCTCCTCCGGGGTGCAGGCGTCGTGCTGCACCACCGTGGGCAGGGTGCCGGTCACGCCGGCCACCAGGTGCACCAGGTTCCACGTGTAGGAGTCGTGGTGGTCGACGACCACCACGTCCGGCACCCGCATCAGCCGGTCACGCGGGCAGCAGCACCGAGCACACGAGGTCGTGCACGATGTCGAACCCGCGCTCGGTGAGGATCGACTCGGCGTGGAACTGCACGCCCCGGTAGTGCGGCCCGGCGACCGCGTGCACGTCGCCGGTCCCGCCGTCGGTGTCGACGGTGACGCCACCGGGAAGCACCGTGTCCGCGCCGGGCCTCCCCACGAAGGTGTTGTAGAACCCCACCTTCTCCGGCCGGCCGCCCACGACGACGTCGGCCTGCGTGCCCTGGAAGACGATGTCCTTGTAGGCCAGCGGGATGCCGAGCTGGTGGCACAGTGCCTGGTGGCCCAGGCACACGGCGAGGAACGGTCGCTCGGCCGCGAGCAGCGCGGCGACGGCCGCGCGCAGGTTGGCCATCTTGGGATCGGTGTCGTCGCGCGGGTCGCCCGGACCGGGGCCGACGATGACCAGGTCGTAGCCGTCCAGGCAGCCCTCGACGTAGTCGTCGTGGCGGACGACCGCGCTGCTCATCCCCATCCGGGTGAGCATGTGGCGCAGCATGTTCACGAAGTCGTCCTCGCCGTCGAGGATCACCGCGGACCGGCCGATCAGCCGCGGGTCGACCGGGGTGCCGGCCTGGTCGGCGAGCCAGAAGCCGGAGAGCCGGCTGTTGCGGCTGTGGAGCGCGATCAGCACGTCCTCGTCGGCGACCAGCTCGGACACGGCGACGTCGGGCACCGGCGCGGCCGGCACCAGCCCGAAGGCCGACAGGATGCCGCCGGCCTTGGCGTGGGTCTCGGCGACCTCGTACGCCGGGTCGGAGTCGCGCACCAGGGTCGCACCGGCCGTGACCCGCAGCCGGCCGTCGAGGTCGACGTCGGCGGTGCGGATCACGATCGGGCTGTCGACGACCGGCTCCCCCTCGGGGTCGCGGCCGAAGAGCGCCAGCGCGGCGCCGTAGTAGCCGCGGCCCTCCGCCTCGTACCGCCGGATCAGCCGGCACGCGTTCTCCACCGGCGAGCCGGTGACGGTGGCGGCGTACATGGTGTCGCGCAGCACCTCGCGGACGTCGCGCGTGGTGCGGCCGGCGAGGAGGTACTCGGTGTGGATCAGGTGCGTCATCGGCTTGAGGAACGGGCCGAGCACCTGGCCGCCCTCGGTGCAGATGTCGCACATCATCTTCAGCTCCTCGTCGACGACCATGAAGAGCTCGTAGATCTCCTTCTCGTCGCGCAGGAACTCGCGCAGCCGCGCCTCGGTGCCGCGGGTCTCCCCGGCCGGCGGGCGGAGGTGGAAGGTCCCCGAGATCGGGTTCATCCGTACGTCGCCGCCGTGGACGCTGACGTGGCGCTCGGGGCTGGCCCCGATCAGGTAGCGGTCGCCGGTGAAGAAGACGTAGGTCCAGTAGGCGCCGCGCTCCCGCTCGAGCAGCCGGCGGTAGACCGTCAGCGCCCGCTCCGCGCTCCAGTCGGCGACGGCCGCGCGGTAGTTGCGGCCGACGACGAGGTTGGCGCCCTCGCCCTGGCCGATCTCCTCCTCGATGATCGCCTCGACGACCTTGGCGTAGTCGTCGTCGCCGGTGTCGAACCCTCCGCGGTCGGCGAACTCGATGCCGGTGTCGTCGATCGCGGCGACCACGTCGGCGACCGAGAACTCGTGCTCGGTCTGCACGTCGACGACCACGAGCGGGGTGCCGTCGTCGTGGGCCTCGAAGCCGCGCTCGGCCACCTGCCGGAACGGTACGGCGACCAGCCGGTCGGCCGTCCGGCCCGGCTCGGGGACGCCGGTCTCGAGCGGGATGTCCAGGATCGACTCGGCCACCCAGCGGCTGCCGCCGAGCACGCCGACCGTGTCGCGGTCACCCGCCCGGGTGGAGCGCCGGATGATCGCCCACGCCTCGTGCCCCTGGACGGCCGCGATGGCTTCCCGGGCGGTGAGGGTGGTCTGCTCCATGGCCGAAGCCTAAGCCGGGCCCGGCGGCGGTGGCCCGGCGGTTTCGCCCTGCGGCCGGGCCGGTGCCGGCGGCTCCCCGTCGGGACCGCCGGCGAGCGGGTCGGCCGGGAGGTCGGCCGGGTCCACCCGCTCGGTCGGCACCCACTGGTGCGCACTCCCCAGGAAGGTGTGCACGAACCCGCAGCGGACGCAGATCGCCCCGTCGGCGGACTTGTTGAGCCAGTCCAGGTCGAAGAAGGTCATCCCGGTCGTGGTCATCTTGATCTCCCGCTGCGCGAACACCAGGCCCGCGCACACGTGGCAGGACAGGAACCGCTGCGTCGGGATCACGAACACGTGCATGCCGCGACTGTAGGCGCTGCCGCCGGCGAAGTACCGTCCCCTCGTGGCTCCGCCCGCGCCCCCCTCCCCCCTCGCCTCGCCTCCGTTCCGATACCTGGTCGGCGGCCTCGTCGTCAGCGGGCTCGGCTCCGCGATGACCCCCGTCGCCCTCGCGTTCGCGGTGCTCGGGCTCGGCGGCTCCGCGACCGACCTCGGACTGGTCGTCGCCGCCTTCGCCGCGGCCGAGGTGATCACCACGCTGTACGGCGGCGTCCTCGGCGACCGCCTGCCCCGCCAGCTGCTGCTCCAGGGCTCGGCCGCCGCGACGTGCGTCAGCCAGAGCATCTGCGCCGCCGTGCTGATCACCGGCCACGGCTCGCTGTGGTTCCTCACGCTGATCGGCGTCGTCAACGGGTGCCTCGGCGCCCTCTCCCGGCCGGCCTCCGCGGCGCTGACCCGGCTGACGGTCACCCCGGCGCAGCTGGCCCGGGCCGTCGCGCTGCGCAGCCTGGCCAACGAGTCGGCGTACGCCGTCGGCTTCGCGCTGGCGGGCATCGTGGTGGCCGTGGCCGGGCCCGGCTGGGCGATCGCCGTCGACGCCGCGTCGTACGGCGCGGCCGCTGTGCTGTTCTCCCTGATCCGGGTGGAGGGCAGCGTCCGGGGCGAGCGCCAGCGGATCGGCGCGGAGCTGGCGGCGGGCGCGCGCGAGGTGCTCCGCCACACCTGGCTGTGGCTGCTGATCGGGCAGGCGCTGCTCTACCACCTGCTCTACAGCGGCGTGCAGGGCGTGCTCGGGCCGATCCTCGTCGGCGAGGAGTGGGGCGAGGAGGCGTGGGGCTGGTCGCTGTCGGCGCTGATGGCCGGCTTCGTCGTCGGCGGTCTGGTCGCCCTGCGGTGGCGGCCACGCCACCTGCTGCGCTGGGGCGTGGTGGTGCTGTCCCTCACCGCCGCCTTCCCGCTGGCGATGGCGCTCTCCCCGTCGCTGCCGCTGGTGCTCGCGGGCGCGGCGGCGCACGGGATCGGCCTGCAGCTGTTCAGCGTGAGCTGGGACCTGGCGATCCAGGAGAA
The DNA here is from genome assembly GCF_051280635.3 of Nocardioides proteolyticus. Classification (NCBI taxonomy): domain Bacteria; kingdom Bacillati; phylum Actinomycetota; class Actinomycetes; order Propionibacteriales; family Nocardioidaceae; genus Nocardioides; species Nocardioides proteolyticus. The sequence goes on from NZ_JBNBPO030000014.1 coordinate 64,890, forward strand.
CGTCGCCGAGGAGATGCTGGCCCGCGTCTACTCCTTCGACCTGGCGGGATCCTTCGTGTGCCGCCCGATCGGGCTGGTGCTCACCGGACCGGTGTCGGCGGCGGTGGGGATGGACCGGTGGCTGGTGGTCGTCGCCGCGGTGATGGGACTGAGCGCGCTGGCGGCCCTGGCGGCGCCGTCGGTGAGGCAGCTGACCCGCCGGCCGGTCACCGCAGCCGAGACCGTGCCGGGATGAACGGCGCCGCGCCCGGCTCGCCGACCTCGACGTCGAGGATCACGTGGTGCGAGGCGTTGCCGACGATGGCGGACTGGTTGGCCACGAGCAGCCGGGTGCCGAGGAACGTCGCGTTGGACGGGCTGTCGAACGGCACCGCCGACCCGTTGCTGCCGACCAGCGGCGCCTTCGGGAAGCGGTCGCGCACGGCGCCGTCCGGCCCCAGCTTCACGACCTGGTTGGTGCCGAGCAGCGCGACGTAGATGTTGCCGGCCGCGGAGATGCCGAACCCGTCGGGCAGGTCCAGCGGGCCTGACGTCCACAGCGTGCGGAGCGCGCCCGGGCTGCCGTCCGCGCGCACCGGCAGCCGGTAGAGGTGGCCGCGGAGCAGGTCGAGCGGGTCGGTCGTGGTCTGCTGGCTGATCAGGAACGCGCGGCGGTCCGGCTCGTAGACCAGGCCGGTGGTGCCGAACTGCAGGCCGGCGAGCGCGAGCGAGCGAAACCACGCCCGCGGCGTGCCGCCGGCGGCCGGGATCCGCCAGATCACGTCCTGGCCGTAGTCGCTGACGTAGAGGCCGCCGTCCGGCCCCCACGTCGCGTAGTTGGGGATCGGGTGCCCGCCACCGGGGAGGTCGGGGATGGTCGCCTGCACCCGGAAGCGCCCGGTCGTGACGTCCAGGGTCAGCACCCGTCCGCGGGACTTCTCCAGCAGCACCAGCCGGCCGCGGGCGTCGGAGGTCGCCACCTGCACGCCCCGCGGCGCGGCGAGGTCCTGGCCGGGCACGGTCCACGAGCGGAGCAGGGTCCCGGACGCCGTCCACTCGAAGACCCGCGAGCGCATCGCGTCGCCGGTCGGGTTGGTGTAGGTCGCGGCGTAGACCCGCCCGTTGGGGTGCACGTGCACGTAGGCCGGGAAGCCCGGCTTCGGCACGTTCGCGAAGACCCGGGTGTGCCAGACCGGTCGCTCGGCCGCGGCGGCCGGGAGCAGCCCGACCGTGGCCAGCAGCGCCGCGACGACCCCCAGCAGCGTCGTACGACGCAGGGCGGCGCGGCTCACAGCCGCTCCACCACCTCGGTGGCGGCCCGCTCGCCCGCGCGCACCGCGCCGTCCATGTAGCCGGTCCAGTACGTCGAGGTCTCGGTGCCGGCCCAGTGCACCCGGCCGAAGGGCCGGCGGATGTGGCGCCCGTGGCCGGCCAGCACGCCGGGCGGGCAGATCGCGACCGGTCCGCCGCGGGTCCACTGCTCGTGGGTCCAGTCCTGCTCGGTGTACTCGATCGGCCGGAGCGCCCGGTCGCCGAACATCGTCGCGAACCCGGCGAGGACGGCCTTGCGCCGCTCGTCACGGGAGAGGGTGCCGTAGCGGCGCCAGGTCGACCCGCCGACGAAGGCCAGCAGGATGCCGTGGTCGGTGTCGGTGACCCCGTTGTCGAAGGCGACCCGGACGGCGCCGGAGTCGGAGACGCCGAAGCCGGTCAGCCCGTCGGCACGCCAGAACGGCGTGTCGTAGACCGCGTCGCACTTCATCAGCCGGCCCATCTGCATCCGCTCCAGCAGGGTGCGCCGTCCGGTCGGGAGCCCGGGCGCCCAGTCGATGTCGAGCACCTGCTTGGGCGGCGCGGCGACGACGACCCGGCGGCACGACACCCGCCCGCGGGTGGTGTGCACCCGCACCCGCCCGTCGACGTGCTCGATCCTGGTGACCGCCGCCGACAGCGCCACCCGGTCGCCCAGCCGGCGGGCCAGCGTCAGCGGGATCCGCTGCGAGCCGCCGACGAAGCGGCTCTCCTGCGCCCCGCCGACGGTGTCGGAGTTGCGCTCGAAGGTCCCGACGTGGGTCTCGTCGCCGGAGCAGGCGAGGTAGTGGATCACGAAGAGCATGGACAGCTGGTCGGGGTCGGCACCGAAGGTCGGCTGGGTCCACGACTTCATCAGGTTGTCGATGCCGCGGCTGTTGAGCGTGTTGCGCCGCACCCAGTCGCCCAGCGTGATCGCGTCCCACTCGGCCGCGCGCGGGTGGGCCCAGGGGGCGTCGACCGGCATGTCGGCGGCGAAGCCGTTGAGCCGCCGCAGCGCCACGGCCGCGTCGAGCAGGATCGTCGGGTCGGGCGGGACGGTGCCGGTGTACTCCTGCCGGCCCAGCAGCGAGGAGACGTAGACGTTCTTGCCGGTGACGTACTCGTCGAAGGTGGCGACGCCGAGGTCGGCGGCCAACCCCTTGATGTGACCCTGCGTCGGCCCGACGAACGCGCCGCCCGCCTCGATGGTGCCGCCGGTCGCGAGCTCGTGGTTGAGCACCCGGCCGCCCACCCGGTCCCGGGCCTCGACCACGAGCACCGAGTGGCCGGCCCGCGCCACCTCGCGGGCCGCCACGAGCCCGGAGATCCCGCCCCCGACGACGACCACGTCGACCCGTCGGGGCAGCGGTCCCTGGAGCGTCGCCGCGTGCACCTGCTGCTCGAGGACGTCGGTGGCCAGCAGCCCGAGGGCGGCCGCCCCGCCGGCCAGCGCGCCGCCGGCGAGGAGTCCGCGGCGGCCCAGGTCGAGGGTCGGTCGTCGGGTCGCCATGGATCCTCCTCGGCCGTCTCGCCACGGGGCGAAACATGAATGTGTGTCAGGTTCGGGTTCTGAGGCTACACTCCCGCCATGTCCACCGCCAGCGTCTCGAGCCGGCGCCGGGTGCCGACCCAGGCCCGCTCCCGCGAGCGGGTCGAGCGGATCCTCGACGCGGCCTCGCAGATCGTGCTCGCCGAGGGCGTCGACGGCCTCAGCACCCGCTCGATCGCCGAGGCGGCCGGCCTGCCGGTGGCCTCGCTCTACCAGTACTTCTCCGACAAGGAGGCCGTGCTGCTCGCGATCTGCGAGCGCGACATGGCCGAGATGGACGAGCAGGTGGCCGGCGACCTGGCCGCCGTGCAGGAGCTGGGCGAGCTCAGCATCGAGCGGATGGTCGAGACCGCGATGCGCGCCTTCGTCACCGTCTACCACCGCCGTCCGGCCTTCATGCGGATCTGGATGCGCGGGCGCACCAACCAGGCGGTCTACGACTACGGGCGCCACCACAACCGGCGGATCGCCGACAACCTCCTCGCCTTCGGGCTCGAGACCGGCCTGGTCGACGGGCGGCGGTTCACCCGCGAGGAGCTGACCGCGGTCGCCGAGCTGGCCGTCGAGGTCGGCGACCGCGCCTTCCAGCTGGCGTTCGAGCGGGACCCGCGCGGCGACGCCTTCGTGGTCGAGCAGGCGATCGAGCTGGTCAGCGGCTACCTCCGGCGGATCGCCGCGTGATCCCCCACTCCGGCGCGGAGCTCCGGGAGCGCCTCCGCTCCGACGTGGCCAGCGCCGCCCGCCGGCTCGCCGACGCCGGCCTGCTGATCGGCACGGCCGGCAACGTGTCGGCGCGCGCCGGTGACCTGGTCGCCGTCACCGCCACCGGCGTCGCCCTCGGCTCGTGCTCCGCACAGGAGGTGACGGTCGTCGACCTCGCCGGCCGCGTCGTCGAGGGCGACCTCGCGCCGACGTCCGAGCTGTCCCTCCACCTCGGGGTGTACGCCGACGGGCCGGCCGGCGCGGTGGTGCACACGCACGCGCCGTACGCCACGGCCCTCGCCTGCGTGCTCGACACGCTGCCGGTGCTGCACTACCAGCAGCTGGCGCTGGGCGGGGAGGTCCGGGTAGCGCCGTACGCGACCTTCGGGACGGCCGAGCTGGCCGGCCACGTCCGCGCCGCCCTCGACGGCCGGAGCGCCGCCCTGCTGGCCAACCACGGCTCGGTGGCGCTCGGCGGCTCCCTCGACCAGGCCGTCGACAACGCGCTGCTCCTGGAGTGGCTGTGCCAGCTCCACCACCGCGCCAGCGCCCTCGGCACCCCCCGCGTGCTGACCGCCGAGCAGCAGGCCGACGTGGTGCGCGCCGCGCTGGAGCGCGGCTACGGCTCGACCCGCCCGATCCCTCCGGAGGACCCCGCATGACCGACCCCTCGCAGCCGACCGTCGCCGCCGTCGGCGTCCACGTGCTCGACACCCACGTCGTCGGCGTCGAGTCGATCCCGGACGGCTCGGCCGGGCAGGTGGTGGAGACGATCCGGATGTCGCCGGCCGGGACCGCCGGCGGCACCGCCGTGGTGCTCGCTCGGCTCGGCGCGAGCGTGCGCAGCCTGGGCGCCATCGGGGCGGACCCGATCGGCGACACCCTCGTGGCGCTGCTGCAGCGGGAGGGCGTCGACACCACCGGGCTGGTGCGCAAGCCGGACGCCCAGACCTCCGCGTCGGTGCTGCCGGTGCGGCCGAACGGCGACCGGCCGGCGTGGCACTGCATCGGCGCCAACGGCGCCTTCACGCTGGCCGACCTCGCCCCCGACGCGCTCGACGGCGTCACCCACCTCCATCTCGGCGGCCCCGAGTTCCTCGGCGGCGAGGCCGCGGCCGAGCTCCTCGGCCGCGCCCGCGCCGCGGGCGTCACCACGTCGGTGGACGTGCTCGCTCCCGGCGACCCCGACCTGCTGGCCTGGATCGAGGCGGCGCTGCCGCACACCGACTTCCTGCTGCCCAACGACGAGCAGGTCCTCGGCTTCACCGGGGCGTCGTCGCTGGCCGACGGCGCCCGGGCCCTGGTCGCCCGCGGCGCCGGCTGCGTCGCGGTCACCCAGGGCCGGCGTGGTGCCCTGGTCGCGACCGCCGACGGCGTCACCGAGGTGCCTGCGTACGCCGTGGAGGTGGTCGACACCACCGGCTGCGGCGACGCCTTCTCCGCCGGCTTCCTGCGCGGGCTCTCGCTCGGCCGGCCGCCGGTCGACGCGGCCCGGCTCGGGTGCGCGACGGCGGCCCAGGTCGCCGGCGGGCTCGGCACCGACGCCGGCAGCTACACCCTGGCCAGCGTGCAGGAGTTCCTCGAGCAGGCCGATCCGCTCCCGCGTGATTGACCGGGTGCCGAGGTGGGTAGGCGGGCGTTCGTCCCCCCGCCACCGGATCTCGGAGTCTCCCCATGGGCATCGACCTCGTGCACGAGGCGCTCGACAAGGCCAAGGCCGACGTGCGCGCCGCCGCGTCGGAGCTGCGCACGACGCGGACCAGCATCAACGACCGGGTCAACGGCTTCCTCGGCGACGGCTGGACCGGCGTCGCCGCGGCGTCGTTCGTGCCGGCCTGGAACGACTGGCTCGACGGCGCCCTCGACATGGAGGAGGGCCTGGTCGCCACCGCTGAGCTCCTCGACGCCTTCCACCGCGACATGCGCGCCCAGGACGGCGAGAGCCAGCGCCAGCTCGACGCCATCTCCGCGCGGATCATCGACAGGCTGAGCGGCGATGACTGACGAGGACGAGTTCACCGTCGACCCCGCCGAGCTCGACCAGATCATCGCCGAGCTCAAGACCAGCCGCCGCACGCTGGGCCGGCTCCTCGACGACCTGCGCCAGCAGATGCGCACGCTGCAGGCGACGTGGGAGGGCCTCTCCGCGGACGCCCAGGCGGTGGCACAGGCCGAGTGGGAGCAGGGCATGAGCGAGATGAACGACGCCCTCGACGACCTGATCACGGCCAACCGGATCGCGCACGGCAACTACACCGGCGCCGTACGCGCCAACGTCGCGATGTGGCAGGAGCTGTCGTGAACGTCCGGCTCCGGGTCCGCGCCCGCGCCTACGACGACGCCGCCGCCCAGCTCGTCGCCGCCAACCACAGCGCCGCGCAGTGGTACGACGCGTTCGCCGACGTGCTGTCCGGTTACGGCGGGATGGCGGGTGACGACGCCACCTCCACCGAGTTCGCCGCCGAGTACGACGCCTGCGCCACCGAGGCGATGGGCGGGCTCCGCGACCTGGTCGCCGCGGCCGGCAACATGTCGGTCCTCCTCCACGCCTCCGGCTCCAACCACCGTCGCGCCAACCGCGACTCCGTCTGGGAGGGGCCGGTCTACGACGGGGACGACCCGCTGCCGGAGGGCCCGGTCGAGGTCGGCGCCTACACCCCGCCGACGTCCGAGGGCGGGGACAACGAGGACCTCCCGGAGTTCTGGAACCACATCCAGGACCACCTCGAGGGCTTCGCCTGGCCCAACGCCGACGTCGCCAGGCTGCGCGAGGCCGCCACGGCCTGGACCAACCGCGGCTCTTGGATCCTCGGTCTGCAGGACAAGTGCGAGACCGCGATGAACCAGCTCGAGGGCGTCGAGTCCCCCGAGATCCCGATGGCCGTCTCCGCCCTGCAGGTGCTGCGCAGCTCCGTCGGCGACGTCGCCCAGGCGTTCGTCGACACCGGCGCCGCCTGCACCGCCTACGCCGACGAGGTGGAGAACCAGCGGGAGGTGATCAAGGGCATCCTGAGGGACCTCGCCATCGAGGCCGGGATCACCGCGGTCGCGAGCGGCGTGCTGAGCTTCGTCACCTTCGGCGGCAGCGCCCTGGCCGGCGGCGCGATCGCCGGGTGGCGGATCACCGCCGCGGCGCGCAAGATCATCCGGGCCCTGCAGGCGCTCAAGGCGGCGGCCAAGGCCGGCGCCGTCGCCAAGCTCACCGCCGCCGGGGCCAAGGTCCGGTCCCTGCGCGTGAAGCTCGAGCGGTTCGCCCGGGCCCGCAAGGTCGACGCCGTCCCCCAGCGTCCGCAGCGGGTCAACGGCAAGCTGCCGAAGAAGGGCGAGCCCGGGTCCTACGGCTACGACGACGCCGGCAACCGGCTGCCGTACGCCAACAGCCGCCCCGACTACGGCCCCGACCAGATCGAGGACGTGTGGGACAACGCCAAGGACGCCAACGGCGACGTGTGGGTGCTGGACGAGAACGGCAACCGGGTCAAGGTCGAGTGGACGCCCGGCGACCCCCGCAAGGGCGTGTGGGACATGGGGCACAACCCCGGCTCGGAGTACCGCGACCTGCTCGACGACTACCTCAACCACAAGATCAGCAAGGAGGAGTTCCTCGAGCGCTACCGCGACCCGGACAACTACACGGTGCAACATCCCACCCGCAACCAGTCGCACATCGACGAGGCCGGGCGCTAGCCCCGGCCGACCGCCACGAGCGAAGGAGTAGCGTCCCACCATGGGTCTCTTCCGCAAGTCCCGCTCCGTCGAGGAGGGTCAGGAGCTGCGCAGGCTGGCGGCCCGCGGCACCCTCGACGAGTTCCTCGCGAGCTACCGCGCCGCCGACGCGACCGACCCCGAGCTCGGCACCGACCTGCTGTTCGAGTCGGTGCGCAACAAGGACATCGCGGCCCGCACCGGCATCGCGACCCGGCTGCTCGACGACGGCGCCGACGCGACCGCCGAGCGCAGGGGCCTCGGCATCCTCCACCAGCTGCTGACCTACGGCGTGCACGACTTCCCGGCCGAGGTGCCGCTCCTCCAGCGGCTGCTCGCCGAGGGCGCCGACGTCAACCGGGTCGACCCGCGCACCGGCACCCCGCTCGAGGCGCTCGCCGCGCAGTTCAAGTTCAGCGACGACCAGCTCGCCCCGTTCTACGACGTGCTGCTCACCGACCCGCGGCTCGATCCGCTGCAGGACAGCGTCTTCGGCCGCACCGTGCTCGGCAACGTGCGCAACTGGCGCGACGGCCGGCCGCAGCTGGTGGCCCGGCTCGAGCAGCTGCTCGCCGACCGCGGCGTCGCGGTGCCGCCGTACGAGAGCGCCTGAGGGGTAAGCATGGAGTTCATCCCGAAGGCGGGCGCCTGCGTCACCACCAAGAACGTGCTGAGCCGGGCCGGGCGCGTGAAGTGGATGGTGCGCGAGGAGTCGAAGGCCGCCGCCGACAACGGCTGGCGGATCTTCAGCCACCTCGACACCAGCGACTACCTCGCCGACAGCAGCAACTTCCAGATCGTCGACTTCAACACCGTGTGCGAGATCGAGCCGGCGCTGATCGGCATCTGGGACTTCCCGGTCGGCTCCGACCTGCAGATCGTCGACGACGGCGACGGGCTCCAGGTGGTCGAGACCGCCTCCGGCCGGGTCGTGCCGCCGGAGAGCTTCTACGTCCCGCCGCCCTTCCGGGAGTGACCGCCGTGCCCGAGCCCGACTCGATCGAGGAGTTCGCCGGCGACCGTGCCGGCGGCGCCGCGCTGCGCCGCTCGCTGGAGGTGATCGCGCAGCAGTACGCCGGCCACCCGCTCGGCGAGCAGGTCGCCGAGGTGCTGGCCGGCCGGCTCGACATGCGCACCCTGGCCGGCGACCCCGAGTTCGCGACCCTCGCCCACGACGGGATGCGCCGCTTCGCCGAGGAGTGGGAGCGCCTCGACCCCGAGCAGCGCGCCGACCTCCTCGAGCAGGGCCGCCGCGCCGAGGCCGCCATCACCGCCGAGCTCGACGCCCCCCAGCCCCCTTCCTGAGTCGGAGGTCCCGACCCGTCGGATCGGGGGTCAGCTGATCGTGGTGAGGAGCTGGGTGGCGCGGGTGAGCACGACGTAGAGGGTGGCGCGGCCGGTGGCGGACTCGGCCTCGATCTCCTCGGGGCGTACGACGACGATGCCGTCGAACTCCAGGCCCTTGGTGTCCAGTCCGGTGAGGACGACGACCCGGTCGTCGCCGGAGGGGGCGACCGAGGAGTCGACGGCGGCGCGGGCGCCGGGGGCGTCGGCGGCGAGCTCGGGCCAGGACGCCAGCCAGGCGTTGACCTCCGAGCGGCGGGCGACCGGGACCACGACGCCGACGGTCCCGCCGACCTCGGCGGCGATCTCCACCACGGCCCTGCGGGTGGCGGCCTCCAGCTCGTCCCCCTGCGCGAGCCGGACCTCGCGCGGCTCCGCCCCGGTGCGTCGTACGGCGTCGGGCAGGTCGGCGTCGAGCCCGACCCGCTCGGCGTAGGCGGCGGCGTAGGAGTAGATCTCCGCGGAGTTGCGGTAGTTGGTGGAGAGGTGGAACTCGTGCACCGGCTTGCCGGCGAGCGCCTCGGCCCGGGACGCGGCGGCCTCGGCCGGCGCCGGCCACGACGACTGCGCGGGGTCGCCGACGATGGTCCACGACGCCGTGCGCCCGCGACGGCCGACCATCCGCCACTGCATGGGCGTGAGGTCCTGCGCCTCGTCGACGAGCACGTGGGCGTAGCCGTCGTCCTCGATGCTGCTCGTGGGCGGCGTCCAGGCGCGTCCCGACGGGGCGTACTCGCGGTCGGAGGCGGTCATCAGCTCCTGGATGTCGACCGCGCCCTCGATCAGGGCCAGCGGGTCGTCCCGCTCGTCGTCGGTCTTCTGCGGCACGTCGCCCAGCGCGTAGCGCAGCTCGTCGAGGAGCGGCACGTCCTCGATCGAGATCTGGCCGCTGACCGGCCGGGACGGGTCGTAGCCGGCCCACGACTTGAGCAGCAGCCGCTGCTCCTCCGGTGTCAGGATCCCCTCCGCGACCCGGGCCAGGAAGTCGGCGTCGCGCAGCCAGCCGAGCACGGTCGGCGCGTCCAGCGGCGGCCACCACGCGAGGGCGAAGTCGAGGAAGTCCTGCCGGGACAGCAGCTCATCGTTGAACCTCTCGCGGCCCTGCTCCCGGCCGCGCTCACCGCGGACCTGCCGCCAGAGCACGTCGAGCAGGGCGTTGGACACCCGCGGCAGCTGCTTGTTGCGCAGCCCCTGCGACATCAGCTGGCGGCGGAGCTGACCGAGCCTGCCCCGGTCGAGGACCAGGCGGTCGTCGCGCCAGAACACGCGGTACTCCCGCGGACTGCCGGGCGCCTGCTGGCGGGCCGTACGACGCATCACCTCCGCCATCCGCGCGGAGCCCTTGATGTCGGCGACCGCCGGCTCGTCGTGCCGGGTCGCCCGCACGTCGTCGACGACCTCGCCGAGCGAGCGCAGCGCGACCGCGGTCTCACCCAGCGAGGGCAGCACCCGTTCGATGTAGCGCATGAAGACGCCGGACGGGCCGACGACGAGCACGCCGCCGCGCTCGTAGCGCTGCCGGTCGGTGTAGAGCAGGTAGGCGGCGCGGTGCAGCGCGACCACGGTCTTGCCGGTGCCCGGCCCGCCGGAGATCGACACCACGCCCCGCGAGGGCGCGCGGATCGCCTTGTCCTGCTCGGCCTGGATGGTGGCCACGATCGAGTGCATCGACCGGTCGCGTGCGCGAGAGAGCTGCGCCATCAGGGCGCCCTCGCCCACGATCGGCAGCTCCCGGCCGCTGGCCTCCGCCTCGGCGAGCCCCTCGGAGTCGAGCAGCTCGTCCTCGACGCCGGCGACCCTGCGGCCGGTGCTGCGCAGGACCCGGCGCCGGATCACGCCCTGCGGCTCGGCGGCCGTCGCCTGGTAGAACACCGCCGCCGCCGGTGCCCGCCAGTCGATCAGCAGGGAGTCGCGGTTGTCGTCGCGCAGCCCGATCCGGCCGACGTAGCGCGGCTCGGCGTCCACCTGCTCGCGGAGGTCGAGGCGCCCGAAGACCAGCCCCTCGTGGGCGGCGTCGAGCTGGGCGATCCGCTTCGCCGCCTGGAAGACCATCGCGTCCCGCTCGACGAGGCCACCCTCGTGACCGAGCCGACCGCGGGAGTGGCCCTCCTTCGCCAGCTGCTGGGCGGCTCTTCCCGCCTCCTCCAGCTGCCGGTAGACCCGATCGACGAAGGCCTGCTCTGCTGCGACCTCGCGCTCCACCAGCTCATCTGCCACCGACGTGTCCCTGCCCGTCCCACATCAAAGTCCGCTCCCACCCGGTGAGCGGCAAGCACCCAACTCTACAGGTCGCCCTCAGGCAAAGGCTGGTTGAATGGCGAGATCCGGCGCACCCCACGGACATGAGGAGGTCCCGGTGGACACGACGCCCTCGCCATCGGGCCGCAGGCCCAACCGCCGCGGTCTGGCCGCCCGCGAGCACCTGCTCACCACGGCGCTCCGACTGCTCTCCACCGGCCGGCCCGACACCGTCTCGGTCAACCTGGTCGCCAAGGAGGCGGGCCTGAGCTGGGGCTCGGTGCAGAACCAGTTCGGCGACTCCGACGGCTTCTGGGCCTCGGTGATCGAGGCCATCATCGCGGCGGGTCCGGACCACTGGGCCGAGCCGGTCAGCGACGACGTCACCTCGCGGGTGGAGCAGGTGACCGAGCTCTACCGCCGCATGCTCGACTCCCCGGTGGGGACCGCGGTGGAGAACCTGCGCGCGGGCCTGCCGCGACCGCTCGACGTGCTCGCCGAGACGCATCCGCGGACGGCCGCCGCGCTCGCCGAGCTCGACCGACTGTGGGAGCAGGCGTTCCTGCACTTCCTCGAGGGGCTGGAGTTCGACCGCGAGCGGGCGCTCGACGTGGCCGCCGTGGTGCCCAGCGCGCTGCGCGGCCTGCAGGCCGACCAGCGGTTCGGCACGACGGTCGACGTGGAGCGGGCCCACCGCACGCTGGTGGCCGCCCTGACGTCGTACCTCCAGGGCTGAGCGGGCCGGTCAGGCCAGCAGCTGCCGCACCGGCCCGATCACGTCCTCGCCGAAGCGGGCGATGCCCTCCAGCTTCTGCTCCAGCGGCGCCTGCTGGCCGCAGTAGTACATCCACGGCATCGTCATGCACATGGTGACGCCGCCACGCGCGGCGCGGGCGAAGTCCTCGGGCGCCACCGCGTCGGTCAGCGCGGGCAGCACCTCGAACGGCTCATCCGGGTCGCGCCCCGCCTCCGCGCGGCACGCCCGCAGGCGTGCGGCGATGGCCACGGCGTCGTCGACGGTCGCCATGTCGCCCACCCACCCGTCGTGCCGGGCGGCGCGCCGGAACGCCACGTCGGAGAGGCCGCCCACCCACACCGGGATCGGCCCGGGCGGCTCGGGCCGCATCACCAGGCGCTCGCAGGAGTAGAACTCGCCGGCGAACTCGGTCCACCCGGGCCGCCACAGCTCCTTCATCAGATCCAGCGCCTCGTCGGTACGGCGCCCGCGCGTGGTGAAGTCCTGCTCCAGCAGCTCGAACTCCTCACGGCACCAGCCGACGCCGACGCCCAGGGCGACCCGCCCGCCGGACAGCGCGGCGGCGGTACCCACCGCCTTGGCCACCACGAACGGGTTGCGCATCGCCGCCACGTAGATGGAGGTGAAGAACTCCAGCCGGGTGGTCACCTGCGCCAGCGCACCCACGGTCACCCACGGGTCGGGCCAGTCGACGTCGGTCTGCCACCGCCGCTCGCCGGTGGCGGTGTAGGGGTACGGCGTGCGGATCGTCTCCAGGTCCACGACGTGGTCGGCGAGGCTGAACGCGCGGAAGCCGGCCGCCTCCGCCGCGCGCGCCAGCGGCACCAGGTCGTCGATCGGCTGGTAGGCGGTGACCATGGCGAAGTCCACGCCGCCACCCTAGGCGGAAAGGTAGAACGCGTTCTACTGTGCCACGGTGCCCACCACCTCCGCGTTCCCGCACCTGCTGGCCCCCGGGCGGATCGGCGCCATGGAGCTGCGCAACCGGATCGTCATGTCCCCGATGGAGACGATGTACGGCACGCCCGAGGGCCTGCCCTCGGACCGCACCGTCGCCCACTTCGCCACCCGCGCCGCGGGCGGGGTCGGCCTGGTCACCGTCGGGGCCACCGGCATCGACCCGCTGCACCCCGAGACGCCCGGCGGCCTGCAGATCGGCACCGACGACGCGGTGCCGGCGCACCGGCGACTGGTCGAGGCGGTGCACGCCGCGGGCGCCCGGATCCAGCCGCAGCTCGTGCACGCCGGCCCCGACGGCCTCGGCCCCGAGCTGCACGGGGTCACCTCGCTCGGCCCGTCGGTCATCCCGTCCTACCTGACCGGACGGCCCAGTGCCGAGGCCACCAAGGAGCAGGTGGCCGCGATCCTCGACCAGTTCCGGGCCGCCGCCGCCCGCGTCCGCGAGGCGGGGTACGACGGCCTGGAGCTGCACGCCGCACACGGCTACATGTTCCTCGGCTCCTTCCTGGCCCCGCAGCGCAACCGGCGGGGCGACCGCTACCGCGGCACCTCCGTCGAGGGCCGGATCCGGGTGGTGCTCGAGGCGCTGGCGGCGATCCGGGCCGAGGTCGGTGCCGACTTCCCCGTGACCCTGCGGATCTCCGGGTACGAGCGGGTCGCCGCCGGCCGGCCGATCCACGACACCGCGACCATCGCGCCGCTGCTGGTCGAGGCCGGGGTCGACGCCTTCCACGTCAGCGGCGGCGTCATCGACCGGCTGGTGACCGGGATGGTGAACGCCGCCGACGCCGGCGACGGCCTCAACGTGGGTGCCGCCGCCGCGGTGCGGGAGGTGGTGGACGTGCCGGTGATCGCGGTCGGGCGGCTGCACCACCCGGCGCTCGCGGAGCAGGTGCTGGCCGACGGGCGGGCGGACTTCGTGGCGATGGGCCGGCCGCTGCTGGCCGACCCCCTGCTGCCGGCGAAGCTGGCCGCCGGTGAGCCCGAGCGGGTCCGGCTGTGCATCTCGTGCGAGAACTGCATCGACACCCTCGAGGAGAAGCTGGCCACCGAGTGTGCGGTGAACCCGTTCACCGGCCACGAGACCGAGCTCGTGATCGGTCCGACCGAGGTCCGCCGCCGGGTGGTCGTGGTGGGCGGAGGACCCGCCGGGATGGAGGCCGCCCGGCTCGCGGCGGGGCGGGGCCACGACGTGGTGCTGCTCGAGCGGTCCGACCGGCTGGGCGGCGCACTGGTCGACGCGAGCACCGTGCACCCCGAGAACGGCTCCTACCTGCGCTGGATCTGCGCGGAGCTGGAGCGTGCGCCGGTCGAGGTGCGGCTCGGCGTCACGGCGACGACCGACCTGGTCGCCTCGCTGCGTCCTGACGCGGTCGTGGTCGCCACCGGCGGCCGGGCGGTCGCTGCCGCGATCGAGGGCGACCACCTGCCGCACGTGGTGCGGGCGCTCGACCCGGCCGTCGTGCCGGACGGACGGCGGGTGGCGGTGCTCGGCTCCCGGCTCGCCGCCGTCGAGCTGGCCGAGCTGCTCGCCCGGCAGGGCCGCCTCGTCAGCGTCCTCACCGACGCACCGGAGATCGCCCCGGAGTTCGGGCTCAAGCGGCGCACCGAGCACATGGACCGGCTCGACCGCCTCGGTGTCACCGTGCACGTCGGCACCACGGTCGAGCGGATCACGCCCGCCGGCGTGGTGCACGTCCCGGCGAACGCCCGCCGCCCGCGCGAGCTGCCGGCCGACGCGGTGGTGGTCGCCGGCGACGTCGTCGCGGACCTCGCGCTGCACGCGTCGCTCGCCGCGCGGCTGCCGGAGGCCGCCGTACACGCGATCGGGGACGCGAGCGGGCTGGCCCTGATCCGAGGGGCCACCCGGCAGGCGGCGGAGGTCGCCGCCGGGCTCTGAGTCAGCCCTTCTTGCGGCTCAGGAACGCGGTCATCGCCTCGCGGGCCGCGTCGCTGCCGAAGAGCCGGGCGCTGAGCTCGACGAGCTCCTCGCCCCGCGCGTCGATGCCATCCACGAGGTCGGCATTGACCAGCCGCTTGGTCTCCCGCAGGCCCTGCGCCGCCCCGGTGGCGAGCTGTCCGACGACCTCCTCGACGGCCGCGTCGAGCCGGTCTGCCGGCACCGCCCGCGTCACCAGCCCGTACGACGCCGCCTCGGCGCCGGTGAAGACCTCCCCGCCGAGCGCGGTCAGCGCCGCCGCCCGCGAGGTCATCCGCGGCAGCACGGTCAGCGAGATCACCGCCGGCGTCAGGCCGAGCTTGACCTCGGTCAGCGCGAAGGTCGCGTCCTCGGCGACCACGGCGACGTCGGAGGCCGCCACGATGCCGATCCCACCGGCGCGCGCGGCTCCCTCGACGACCGTCACCACCGGCTTGGCCAGGGTCAGGATCTGCCGCTGCAGCGCGACGATCGCCCGCGCGCCCTCGTGCATCGGGACGGTCGCGGCCTCGGAGAGGTCGGCACCGGAGCAGAACACCCGGCCCGAGGACCTCAGCACGACCACGAGGACGTCGTCGCGGCCGTCCACGTCGGCGAGGCGACCGATCAGCTCGGTGACCAGCTGCCGGGAGAGGGCGTTGCGGTTGTGCGGGGAGTCGAGGGTGATCGTGGCGACCGCGCCGTCGACGTCGAGGTGGACCAGCTCGGCCGGTGCGGTGCTCTCGGGGCTCTCGGTGCTCTCAGGGCTCTCGGGGCTCTCGGGGCTCTCGGGCATGCGCGTCATCCTGCCGCACGCCGACCGCGACCCATCCGGACGTCCGCCCGCGACGAACCACCGGCATGAGGACACGACTCGCCTGGGCCGGCTACGGCGTGCTCGCGACGCTCGTCGGCATCGGCCTGGCCCACGCGGTGGCCGCGCTGGTCGACCCGGCCTCGTCGCCGGTGCTCGCCGTCGGCTCGGCCGTCATCGACCTCACCCCCACCCCGGCGAAGGAGTGGGCGATCCGGACCTTCGGCAGCGCCGACAAGGTCGTCCTGGTCGGCTCCGTGCTGGCCGGGGTGGTCGTGCTTGCCGCGGTCGCGGGGCTGCTCGCCCGCCGGCGCCTGGCCCTGGGCGTCGGCCTCCTGCTCGCGCTGGTCGCGGTCGCGGCCACGGCCGTGATGACCCGATCGGCGGCCACCATCGTCGACGTCGTGCCCAGCGTGGTGGCCGCCGCCGCGGCCGTCGCCTCCCTCGTCCTGCTGGCCCACAGGCAGGAGCACGCCGCGTCCGCTGGGGGGCGGCGCGGCGTGCTCCTCGCCGTCGGCGGGCTCGGCCTCGCCGCGCTCGCCGGCGGCATCTCCGGCCGGATCATCTCCGGCCTCCGGCTCCGCCCCGAGGACGTCGCGCTGCCCGCCCCGGCGGACCCGGCACCACCGCTGCCCCGCGGCCTCGACGCACAGGTGCCGGGGATCACCCCGTTCCGGACGCCGACCGCGGACTTCTACCGCGTCGACACCCGGCTGGACACCCCGATCGTGGGCGCCGACGACTGGACGCTCACCATCGACGGCGACGTCGACCGCGAGGTGACGCTGACCTTCGACGAGCTGCTCGACCTGCCGATGATCGAGCGCGACATCACCCTCACCTGCGTGTCCAACAGCGTCGGCGGCCCCTACGTGGGCGCTGCCCGCTGGCTCGGCGTACGGCTGACCGACGTGCTGGACCTCGCCGGGGTCGGCTCCCGCGCCGACCAGATCCTGTCCACCGACTTCGCCGGCATGACGATCAGCACGCCGCTCGACCTCGCCACCGACGGACGCGACGCGATGATCGTCGTGGGGATGAACGGCCAGCCGCTCCCCCGCGAGCACGGCTTCCCGGTGCGGATGGTGATCCCCGGGCTGTACGGGTTCATCAGCGCCACCAAGTGGCTGACCCGCCTCACCCTCACCACCTACGCCGAGCAGACCGCCTACTGGACCGAGCGGGACTGGGCCACCCGTGCCCCGATCAAGATCTCCTCCCGGATCGACACGCCCAAGGCGCTCGCGAGCCTCGACGCCGGTGACGTGGTCGTCGGCGGGGTGGCCTGGGCGCAGGAGCGCGGCGGGATCGCGAAGGTCCAGGTCCGCATCGACGGCGGCGCGTGGCAGGACGCCAACCTCGGGCCCGACGGCGGCGACGACTACTGGCGGCAGTGGTTCTACCGCTGGTCCGCGGAGCCCGGGTCCCACCGGCTCGCCGTGCGGGCGGTGTCCGGCGACGGCGAGCCGCAGACCGCCGTACGCAGCGAGCCGTTCCCCGACGGCGCCAGCGGGCTCCACGAGCTGCTCGTCGACGTGGCCTGAGCCCGGCGCCTCTTCTTCGCGATTTTCCTCACCGGCGACCCATCCGTCGCCGCCGGCACGACGAATCACCACCGACAGTCCCCACCAACGAAAGGCACGACCATGAAGCTCAGCCAGTTCCACCGCAACGTGGGCATCGCCACCGCCGCGCTCGCGATGTCCGTCTCCCTCGCCGCCTGCAGCGAGGACGAGGGCAGCGACGGCAGCATGGGGTCCGACGACACCACCTCGGAGGCCGCGGCCGCCGAGGGTGCGGGCGCCCAGACGTTCGGTGAGGGCTGCTCCTCGATCCCGACCGACGGTGCCGGCTCGTTCGACGGCATGGTGAAGGACCCCGTGGCGACCGCGGCCAGCAACAACCCGCTGCTCAGCACCCTGGTCACCGCGGTCACCTCGATCGACGGGCTCGCCGACACGCTCAACGGCGCGGAGGCGCTGACCGTCTTCGCCCCGACCAACGACGCGTTCGCCGAGATCCCCGAGGAGGACCTCAACGCCATGGTCATGGAGGGCAAGGAGAAGGGCCAGGACAGCACGCTCTACAAGGTCCTCGCCCACCACGTGGTCGGCGAGAACGCCGAGGCCGACGAGATCGCCGGTGAGCACGAGACGCTCGCGGGCGACACGCTGACCGTCGACGGGGACGCCGAGTCGGGCATGACGGTCTCCGACGGCACCGTCACCGCCACCGTGCTGTGCGGCAACATCCCCACCGCCAACGCCACCGTGTACGTGATCGACAAGGTGCTGACCGGCGTCCAGTGACGCCATTCGCCACGAGCACCGATCACGCGGGAGGATCAGACCCATGGATCCGGCGCAGCACGACCCGGCCGGCGTCCCCCACCCGGGGGCGCCGGCCGGCGCCGACCTCGCCGAGCTGCTGAACCGCTCGGCACGCGGCGACCAGGCCGCCTTCGCCCAGCTCTACGACGCCACCGCCGCCCGGGTCCACGGGTTGGTCGTCCGCGTGGTGCGCGACCCGGCGCAGGCCGAGGAGGTCACCCAGGAGGCCTTCCTCGAGGTGTGGCGGACCGCCAGCCGGTACGACGCCGCCCGGGGCAGCGCCCTCGCCTGGCTGATGACCCTGGCCCACCGCAAGGCCGTCGACCGGGTCCGCAGCGCCGAGGCGGCGGCCCGCCGGGACACGACGTACCACCAGGCCAACCAGAGCGTCGACCACGACGCGACCGCCGACGCGGCGCACGCCTCGCTCGAGGCCCGTCGGGTGCGGACCGCCGTGGCGCAGCTGACCGACGTCCAGCGCGAGGCCATCGAGCTGGCGTACTTCGGCGGCTACACCCACACCGAGGTGGCCGGCCTCCTCGACCTGCCGTTGGGAACGGCGAAGACCAGGATCCGCGACGGGCTGATCCGCCTGCGCGACACGATCGGAGTAGGACGATGACCGATCCACGAGCCCCGGAAGGGCGCGAGGACATGCATGCGCTGTCCGGCGCGTACGCCGTGGATGCGCTCGACCCCGCTGAGCGCGAGCGCTTCGAGGCGCACCTCCAGCAGTGCGCCGAGTGCCGCGAGGAGGTGGACAGCCTGCGCGAGGCCGCGGCGACGCTCGGGTCCGACGACGCGGTGGAGCCGCCGTCGTCCGTGCGCGACGCGGTGCTCTCCGGCATCACCACCATCCGGCCGCTGCCGCCGCTTCCTCCACAGCGTCCCGACCCGCCGGCCTCGCCCGCCTCTCCCGCCTCCCCGGAGGGGCCGGGCGCGCCGGAGGACGCTCCGGACGACCCGCTCCCCGCGGCCCAGCGACCCGACGACCTCGCCTCACGGCGCCGCCGCCGGTTCGACGTACGACGCATGCCGCTGCTCGTGGCCGCCGCGGCCGTCGTGGTCGCACTCGCCGGCGGGGTGGTCTGGGAGACCGTCTCCGACGACCAGCAGGCGCCCACGCCGACCGTGGCCGAGCAGGTGCTGGCCGCCGACGACGCGCAGCGCATCCCCAAGCGCTTCCCCGACGGCGCGGAGGCGGTGGTGGTGGTGTCCCGCTCGCTCGGTCGCGCGGTGATCCAGACCGAGGAGATGCCGCCGGCGCCGGACGGCAAGGACTACCAGCTGTGGCTGCAGACGCCCGCCGGCGAGATGCAGGACGCGGGCGTGATGCCCAACAGCCGCGACACCACCAAGCTGCTGGAGGGTGACGCCTCCCGGGCCACCGGCGTCGGGATCACCGTCGAACCCGACGGCGGCTCCCCGCAGCCGACCAGCGAGCCGATCGCGTTCTTCCCGCTGGAGGCGTGAGGCTTCACCGCAGGTTCACCCCCTCGCCCTAGGCTGCGCCGCATGCCCTCCGACGCGATCACCGGCGACGAGCTCGATCCCGCGACGCAGGAGCCGCCCGCGGCCGACCCGGCTGGGTCGGTGGCTGGGTCGGTGACTGGGTCGGCAGCTGGGCCGGCGGCTGGTGCCGTCGCGGGGCAGGACGCGGGGCAGGAGCTGCTGCGGCTGGCGTCGGCCGACAACTTCCGCGACGTGGCGGGGCCCGGCTACGCCACGGCCGACGGCGGCCGGCTGCGCACCGGGGTGTTCTACCGCTCCAACGACCTGCGGCTCACCGACGCCGACCACGGCCTCCTTCAGGAGATCGGGCTGCGGGCGATCCTCGACCTCCGCTCGGAGACCGAGATCGCGCTGCACCCCGACCCGGAGGTGCCCGGCGCCACCCCGCTGCACTTCGACGCGATCGGGATCCCGATGGAGCAGGTCGCCGGGCTGGGGTCCCGCGAGGAGGCGGTCGCGCTGATGGAGGAGGTGTACCGCGCCTTCGTGACCCACCCGCGGTCACGGGCCGCCTTCGGCGCCGTACTCCGGCAGCTGGCGGAGGGAGGGCCGCAGCTGTTCCACTGCTCCGCGGGCAAGGACCGCACCGGCTGGGTGGCCGCGCTGCTGCTCCACGTCGCGGGCGTCGACGACCCCACCATCGAGAGCGACTACCTGCTGACCAACGCCAGCTCCGCGGCCAGCCGCGCCCGCACCGAGGCCGAGATCGCCCGCGGCCTCGGCCCCGACCGGGTCGCCGTCTTCGAGCCCGTCCTCGTCGCCGACACCGCCTACCTCGACGCCGCCCACGCCGCCGTCGCCGAGCACTACGGCGACCGCGCGACGTACCTCCGCGACGGCCTGGGCCTCGACGACGGCGTGCTCGGGCGGCTGCGGGGGCTGTTGCGGGGGGCGGCGGCGGCCGGGGCTGGCATGTAACTCGGTGTTACGGACCACTGCCACGGTCTTGTGACGCGTCAGGAGACCGTGGTGGATGCCCGACCACCGTGGTGGACGACCGAACACCGAGTTACATGACCGCTCGGTCCGGCGAGGCGGCGGCTGGCATGTAACTCGGTGTTACGGACCACTGCCACGGTCTTATGACGCGTCAGGAGACCGTGGTGGATG
This sequence comes from Nocardioides proteolyticus, assembly GCF_051280635.3. NCBI lineage: Bacteria > Bacillati > Actinomycetota > Actinomycetes > Propionibacteriales > Nocardioidaceae > Nocardioides > Nocardioides proteolyticus. The sequence goes on from NZ_JBNBPO030000014.1 coordinate 85,101, forward strand.
CCCGACCACCGTGGTGGAGGACCGAACACCGAGTTACATGACCGCTCGGTCCGGCCACCCACCCACTCACACCGACGGCGGCAGCGTCCCCTCGTCGGGCGGCGTCGGGTGGCCCGGCGAGGGCGCGGGCCGGGGCGGCAGGATGGGCAGGGGTACGCCGTGCGCCGGGGTGTGCTGCTTGATCACCTGCTCCGTGCGCGGGTCGAGCACGATCTCGTGGCTGTCGCCGTCGCGGCCGTCGAAGCGGACGGCGACGGTCTGGAAGCCCTTGTGGCGCTGCATCTGTGCATACATGGCGTAGGCCCGGCGGTCGGCCTCGGTGAGGTCGACGGCGTCGGTGAAGGGGGTCAGCAGCGCGCGCGGCCACAGCCGGCGCGCGATCACCACGTTGACCTCGATGCCGAGGACCCCCATCACCGCGCCGATGTAGAGCAGGCCCATCAGCCCGAGGACCAGGCCGAAGGTCTGGGTCATGTCGTTGCGCTGGGTGCTCGCGAGCACGTTGGTGACGTAGATCGTGCCGACGTACTGCAGCAGCTGCCACAGCACCGCGATGGTGAACCCGCCCGGCGCGGCCCGGACGACGTTGTGCTTGATGGCGCGGGCCGCCGCCATCCGCAGCAGGACCGTCATCACGCCGCCCAGCAGCAGCACGGTCAGCAGCCGGACCAGCCACGGGAACCAGGCGTAGTCCGACATCGCGCCGATCAGCTGGGTGCTGGTCAGCACCGCGGAGCCGACCGAGATGGTGAGGATCGCCGAGCCGGCGACGATCAGGATGGCCAGGCTGTTGACCCGGGTCATCACCGGGTGCGGCCGGCTGTTGCGTGGGACGGCCCACGCCGCCGACTGCACGTTCTGCAGGGCGAGGCCGAGCCCGAGCGCGCCGTAGAGGGCCGCGAGGCCACCCGCGATGATCCCGCCGGCGGAGCCGCGCAGGCCCTCCGGCCGGCCGAGCTGGTCGCCGATGATGGGGAACTGGGCGAGCGCCGAGTCGAGCACCGAGTCCTGCAGCTGCGGCCGGCCCTCGAGGATGAAGCCGAGGATCGACGTCCCGAGCAGCAGCAGCGGGAAGATCGCGACGAACGCGTAGAAGGTCAGGATCGCCGCGAGGTAGTTGCCCTGGTCGTCGAAGAACTTGTAGAGCACGGCCAGGGGGAAGCCCGCGACGGGATGCTTCCGCTGCCCACGGTCAGCGGCTCCGACGACTCCCACGGGCGCAACCTACCTCCGCGAGCGCCTCGGCCCGCGCATCAGGCGGGGTCGGGCTCCACGGGCGGGTCCGCAGTCCCGTCGTCGGCGACGCCCCGCTCGCGCCGCTTCTGCTCCTCGTGCCGGCGGCGCTGCTCCTCCGCCCGCTCGCGCACCTTGCGCAGGAACTCCTCGTCCCGCTCGGGGTCGGCGGCGGCGAACCGGCCGCGGCGCTCGTACTCCGGGAACCCGGGCGCGGCGCCCTGCTCCCGGGCGAGCGGCCGGTCGGCCACCGGGCGGCCGGCGACCAGCCACGCGAGCGACCCGACCAGGGGGAAGAACAGCACCAGGAGCAGCCAGATCGTCTTGCCGAGGTGACGCACGCCGTCCTCGCGGGCGGTGATGACGTCGACCAGGCAGTACAGCCAGAGCACGAGCACCAGCAGCGCCGGGAGGAACCTGATCATGCGCCGGATTCTGCACCCGCGGCCCGCCGCCCGCTGGGAAAACGCCGAGGCGCCCCCAGCGGACCGCGGCCGCCCGCCTCCGCGGCCGCCCGTGCCGCCCGCGCCGCCCGCGCCGCCCGCGCCGATCGAGGGCCTCAGTACGACTTGGGCAGCCCCAGCGAGTGCATCGCCACGAAGTTGAGGATCATCTCCCGGCTCACCGGGGCGATCCGGCCCAGCCGCGCGGCGACGAGCAGGTTGCCCAGGCCGTACTCCTGCGTCAGCCCGTTGCCGCCGTGGGTGTGTACGGCGACGTCGGTGGCGTTGCAGGCGACCTCGCCGCCGGCGTACTTGGCCATGTTGGCGTACTCGCCCGCGCCGAAGTCGTCGCCGGCGTCGTACATCGCGGCGGCCTTCTGCCACAGCAGGCGGGCCTGCTCGAGCTCGATCTTGACCTTCGCCAGCGGGTGCGCGATGCCCTGGTGGGCGCCGATCGGCTGCTCCTTCCACACCGCCCGCTCCTTGGCGTAGCCGACGGCCTTGTCGAGGGCGTAGCGGGCCATGCCGCACGACATCGCGCCGCCCATGATCCGCTCGGGGTTGAGGCCGGCGAAGAGCTGCCAGAGGCCGCCGTCCTCGTCACCGACGAGGGCGTCGGCCGGGAGCCGCACGTCGTCGAGGAAGAGGGTGAACTGCTTCTCCGGCGCCTGCCACGACATCGGGATCGGCTGCTTGGTGAACCCCTCCACGTCGGTCGGCATCACGAACAGCGCCGGCTTGAGCTTGCCGGTCTTGGCGTCGGCGGTGCGGGCGACGATCAGCACCGACTGCGCCTCGTCGACCCCGGAGATGAAGGTCTTCTGGCCGTTGAGCACCCAGGTGTCGCCGTCGCGGGTCGCGGTGGTGGTGATCTGGTGGGAGTTGGACCCGGCGTCGGCCTCGGTGATGCCGAAGGCCATCAGGTGGCTGCCGTCGGCGATGCCCGGCAGCCAGCGCTGCTTCTGCTCCTCGGTGCCGCAGCGGCTGATGATCGAGCCGCAGATGGCCGGGCTGACCACCATCATCAGCAGCGGCGCGCCGGCGGCGGCGGCCTCCTCCAGCACGGCGGCCAGGTCGGACATCCCGCCGCCACCACCGCCGTGCTCCTCGGGCAGGTTGACGCCGAGGAAGCCGCTGCGGCCCATCTCGAGCCACATCTCGGTCATCTTGCCGCCCTCGCGGGCCTGCTTCTCGACGTACTCGCGGCCGTACTTCGACGCGAGCTTCTTCACGGCCTCCCGCAGCGCCACGCGCTCCTCGGGCTCGCTGAACAGGACGGTCATGCGCTCTCTCCTTCGGCTGCTGCGTCGGCGGGACCTGCGTCGCCGGCCGGCTCGACGACGGCGAGCACGGTGCCCGCCTCGACCTGCTGCCCGGCGGCTGCGGACAGCTCGGTGACGGTGCCGGAGTACGGCGCCGCGATGGTGTGCTGCATCTTCATGGCCTCCATCACCAGGATGGGCTGGCCCTCCTCGACGGAGTCGCCGACCGCCGCCCGGACGGTGATCACGCTGCCCGGCATCGGCGCCAGCAGCGACCCCTCCGCCACCTGGCTGGCGGGGTCGACGAAGCGTGGCTTGCGGCGGAGGGCGACGTGGCCGAGGCCGGACTCGACGTCGACGCGCTCGGGGTCGGCGGGGTCGGTGCGGACGGTGAGGGTGCGCGCCACGCCACCGACCTCGAGCGTCACCGCGTCCGGTCCCGCGGACGTCACCACGACGTCGTCGCGGCCGGCCAAGGTGAACTTGCGGCCGCCGTACCAGCGCACCTCGTGCTCCCGCTCCCCGGCCACGAACGTGGTGACCTGTGGCTGGGAGACGACGTTGCGCCACCCGGCCGGGATCCGCTGCTGCACCGGGCCGGCGAGCCGGGCCTGCTCGGCGAGCGCCACGGCGGCGGCGAAGGCGGAGAGCTCCAGCGTCTCCGGCCCGCCCGGCGCGGCGGCGAGCTGCGCGAGGTCGGCGGTGTCGAGCCAGGTGGTGTGCATCCGCGCCTCGGTGAACACCGGGTCGCGGAGCAGGTTGAGCAGCAGGTCGCGGTTGGTGACCAGGCCGTGCAGCTGGGCCCGGGCGAGCGCGCCGGCGAGCTGGCGCGCGGCCTGCTCGCGGGTCGGCGCGTGCACGATCACCTTGGCGATCATCGCGTCGTAGAAGGTGCCGATCTCGTCGCCGCCGCCCACGCCGGAGTCGAGCCGGACGCCGTACCCGACGGCGCCGTCGGCCCGTCCGAACTCGTTCACCACGCCCGGCACGGCGAACCGCGAGATCCGGCCGCTCTGCGGCTGGTAGTCGTGCAGCGGGTCCTCGGCGTAGAGGCGGACCTCGATCGCGTGGCCGCGCGGAGCGCTTCTCGCCACGTCGACGGTCCGGCCCTCGGCGACGGCGATCTGCAGCGCGACCAGGTCGACGCCGTACACCGCCTCGGTGACGGGGTGCTCGACCTGGAGCCGGGTGTTCATCTCCAGGAAGTAGAAGCGGTCCTTGGCCGGGTCGTAGAGGAACTCGACGGTGCCCGCACCGCGGTAGTCGATCGCCTCGGCCGCGGCCCTCGCCGCGGTGTGCAGCGCGTCGCGGGTCCCCTCCGGCAGGCTCGGTGCGGGCGCCTCCTCGATCACCTTCTGGTGGCGGCGCTGCACCGAGCAGTCCCGCTCGCCCAGCACCAGGGCGCCGTCGGTGGTGCCGAGCACCTGGACCTCGATGTGGCGGCCGTTCTCGACGTAGGGCTCGACGAAGACGGTGCCGTCGCCGAAGGCCGACTCCGCCTCGGACTGCGCCGCCTCGACCTCGCCGGCGAGGCGGCCGAGGTCGCGGACGATCCGCATCCCGCGCCCGCCGCCGCCCGCGCTGGCCTTGACCAGCAGCGGCAGGTCGTCGGCGGTCGCGGTGTCCGGGGACAGGTTGCCCAGCACGGGCACCCCCGCGGCCTCCATCAGCAACTTGCTCTCGATCTTGGAGCCCATCCGCTCGATGGAGTCCGGCGCCGGACCGACCCAGACGAGCCCAGCGTCGGCGACGGCCCGCGCGAACTCCGCGTTCTCGGACAGGAAGCCGTAGCCGGGGTGGATGGCGTCGGCGCCGGCCCTGCGGGCCGCGTCGATGACGAGGTCGCCGCGCAGGTAGGTCTCCGTCGGGCTGTTGCCCGGCAGGCGTACGGCGGCGTCGGCCTCCCGGACGAACGGCATGCCGGCGTCGACGTCGGAGTGCACGGCGACCGTCTCGATGCCGAGGTCGCGGCAGGTGCGGAACACGCGCCGGGCGATCTCGCCGCGGTTGGCGACGAGGAGGCGGGTGATGGTCATGAGGTGGTTCCCCTCGGTGTGGCTGGTGGGTTGCGGCGCGGGACGGGCCGCGTCACATCCGGAAGACGCCGAAGTTCATGGCGCCCTCGATCGGCTGGTTGTCGATGACGGAGAGGCAGATGCCCAGCACCGTGCGGGTGTCGCGCGGGTCGATGACGCCGTCGTCGTAGACCATGCCGGACAGGAAGTAGGGCAGCGACTGCTCCTCGACCATCCCCTCGACCATCTCGCGCACGCCCTTGAAGCCCTCGGCGTCGAAGACCTCGCCCTTCTTCTCCGCCGACTCGCGGGCGACGATCTCGAGCACGCCCGCCAGCTGCTGGGGCCCCATCACCGCCGACTTCGCCGACGGCCAGGTGAACAGGAACCGCGGGTCGTAGGCGCGGCCGTTCATGCCGTAGTTGCCCGCGCCGTACGACGCGCCCATGATCACCGTCAGGTGCGGCACCTTCGAGTTGGAGACGGCGTTGATCATCATCGCGCCGTGCTTGATGATGCCGCCCTGCTCGTACTCCGCACCGACCATGTAGCCCGTCGTGTTGTGCAGGAACAGCAGGGGCGTGTCCTTCTGGTTGGCCAGCTGGATGAACTGCGCCGCCTTCTGCGCCTCCTCGCTCATCAGCACGCCGCGGGCGTTGGCGATGATGCCGATCTCGTGGCCGTGCAGCCGTGCCCAGCCCACGCACAGGGCGGAGCCGTAGAGCGGCTTGAACTCGTCGAACGCGACGGCGTTGCCGGCCGAGGTGCCGTCGACGATCCGCAGGATCGCCTCCCGCGGGTCGAACGGCTCCTTGAGGTCGGTGGGGATCAGGTCGAGCAGGTCGTCGGGGTCGAGGTCCGGCTCGGCGTAGTCCAGCACCGGGGCCGCGCCGCGCTTGCGCCAGTTCAGCCGCGCCACGACGCGGCGGGCGATCCGGATCGCGTCGTGCTCGTCGACGGCGAGGAAGTCCGAGGAGCCGGAGACCCGCGAGTGCATCTCCGCGCCGCCGAGGGTCTCGTCGTCGGACTCCTCGCCGGTGGCCATCTTCACCAGCGGCGGGCCGGCGAGGAACACCTTGGCCTGCTCCTTGACCATGACCACGTAGTCGCTCATGCCGGGGACGTAGGCGCCGCCGGCCGTGGAGTTGCCGAAGACGACCGAGACGGTGGGCTGCTTGCGCGCCGACGCCCGGGTCAGGTCGCGGAAGCCCCGGCCGCCGGGGATGAAGATCTCCTTCTGCGTGGGCAGGTCCGCGCCGGCCGACTCGGTGAGGTTGATCGACGGCAGCCCGTTCTTCTCCGCGATCTCCGCGGCACGGAAGGTCTTCTTCAGCGACCAGGGGTTGAGGGCGCCGCCCTTCACCGTCGGGTCGTTGGCGACGATCATGCACTCGACGCCCTCGACGACGCCGATGCCGGTGACGACGCTGGCGCCGACCGCGAAGTCGCTGCCCCAGCCCGCCAGCGGCATCAGCTCGAGGAAGGCGGAGCCCTCGTCGACGAGGAGCTCGATCCGCTCGCGGGCCGTGAGCTTGCCGCGCTCGCGGTGGCGGGCGACGTACTTCCCGCCAGCCTCCACCGCCTTCAGCTGCTCGGCGTGGAGGTCCGCGATCTTGGCGAGCATGGCCTCCCTGCGGCCCGGTGCCTCGGTCGCTGCGCCGTCCTCGGCCTCGTGGGTCCTTGCGGTCATGACTCGACCACCGCCTTCATCCTCTCCAGGGTCGTGCGCATGCCGCGCTCGTTGGTCCGTGCGCGCAGCCGGCCCAGCAGCAGCCAGTAGCCGCGGATGTACCAGGCCGGCGTCAGCCGGAAGTACTCCGTGACGGTCGTCCCGCCACGGTCCCCAGGGCCCGGCTCGAGCCGGTAGCCCCACGTGTTGATCGGCTTGTCGTCGAGCCCGACACCGAACTCGAAGACCCGCTCCGGCTCGCACCGGGTGACGGTGCACGGCGTCCAGTAGACGGGGCCGACGCCGTTGCGCTTCACGTGGCCCTTGAACCGCGCGCCGACCGCCGGGCCGGTCGCTCCGTGGGTCCACCGCGCCTCGAAGGTCTCCGGGGAGAACTCGCCGATCCGGGTGACGTCGCTGACCAGCGCCCACACCTTCTCCGGCGGCGCGTCCATCCACACCGCCACCTCGCCGCCGAGCGGCTTGACCAGACCCATCGGTGCCTCCTCAGGCGTAGCCCAGCAGCTTCGCGGCGAGGTCGGTGAGCACCTCGGTCGCGCCGCCGCCGATCGGGAGCAGCCGGGCGTCGCGGTAGTGCCGCTCCACCTCGGTGCCGTGCATGTAGCCGGTGCCGCCGAACAGCTGCACCGCCTCGTTGCTGACGTCGACCGCCGTCTCCACCGCCGTCTGCTTCGCCAGGCACGCCTCGGCGATCACCATCTCGCCGGCGACGTGCCGGGCCGCCACCTCGAGGGTGTAGGTGCGCGCCACCTCCACCTGCCGGTGCATCTCGACGAGCTTGGCCCGCACCACCTGGTTGCGGACCAGCGGCTTGCCGAAGGTCTCGCGGTCGCGGCAGTACTCCGCGGCGAGGGCCAGGCAGCGCTTGGCGTGGCCGTAGCCCATCAGCGCGAGGAAGATCCGCTCGACCACGAACTGCTGGGCGATGTAGGCGAAGGCCGCGTCCTGCTCGCCGACCAGGTTCTCGACCGGGACCCGCACGTCGACGTACGACAGCTCGGCGGTGTCGGAGCAGTGCCAGCCCATCTTGCGCAGGCCCCGGGTGACGGTGAACCCGGGCGTGCCCTTGTCGACCACGATGAGCGAGATGCCGCCGTGGCCCTCACCGCCGGTGCGGCAGGCGGTGACGACGAAGTCGCCGCGCACGGCGGAGGTGATGAAGGTCTTCGCGCCGTTGAGAACGAAGTGCTCGGCCCCGTCGCTGCCGCGGACGCGCTCCGCGCGGGTGGTGATGCCGGCGACGTCGGAGCCCCCGCCCGGCTCGGTGATCGCGAGGCTCCCGATCATCTCGCCGGCCAGGGTGGGTCGCACGTAGCGGTCGACCAGGTACGGCGACCCGTTGGCGATCATGTGCGGCACGGAGATGCCGTGGGTGAACAGCGACGCCATCAGCCCGCCGGACGCCCCCGCCTCCATGAACCCCTCCTGCAGGGCGCACGCGTCGAGCAGGTCGCCGCCGTCGCCGCCGACCTCCTCGGGATAGCCCACGGAGAGCAGGCCCGCCTTCGCCGCCGCCTCGGTGAGGCTGCGCGGCAGCTCGCCGGCGTCCTCCCACTCCTGCAGGCTCGGCACGATCTCGCGACGGGTGAACTCCGCCGCCGACTCCTTGAGCGCGAGGCGCTCCTCGTTCCACCGCATCCTGCTCCTCCTAGACCAGGTCTTCCTGGATGTGCACGATCCGGCTGCGCAGCCACTCGCCCAGGCCCTTGGCCTGCGGGTCGAACCGGGTGGAAGCCGCGACGCCGTCACCCAGCAGGCCGTGGATCACCACGTTCACCGCGCCCAGGTTGGGCAGCAGGTAGACGTCCACGTCGAGCTCCTTGGCCTCCGGCACCAGCTCGCGGACCTTGCGCGGGCTCATCAGCTTGGCCAGCCACTGCACGCGGGCCTCGTAGCGCGGCGAGCCGTCGCGCTGCACCCAGAGCCCGATGTTGGCGTCGCCGCCCTTGTCGCCGGAGCGGGCGTGGACGAAGGTGCCCAGCGGCATCCGTCGGGTGATCGTGTCGGCCGGTGCCGGGTAGGGCGAAGGACGGCGGCCGAGGTCGGGGTCGAGCTCGTCGGGAGCGACCTGCTCGACGAGCTCGGTCGGGTCGGCAACCACCTCGCGGGTCCCGTCGTGGTGGACGACCGTGTGCTCGACGGCCGACCGGTCGACGTACTCGGGCCGGTAGATGCCGAACGGCGACGGCTTCTGCGGCGGCGTGGTCATCGTGAACCCCGGGTACGACGCCAGCGCGAGCTCGACCGCGGGGCCGGTGAACGGCTTGCCGAGCGGACCGGCCTCCGGGTCCTTGCCGATGCAGCGCAGCAGGACCGAGGCACCCTCCTCGGTGTCGGCGTCGCCGGTGCGCGCCGGGGTCTGGGTCCAGGTGATCTCCTGGGCGGTGAAGGCGCCGTCGAGCTGGGCGCGCAGCCAGTCGGCCTTGGCGTCGACGTCGAGCCCGGTGAGCACGAACTCCATCTGGTTGCGGTAGCCGCCGAGGGTGTTCACGGCGACCTTGAGCCGCTCCGGCGGCGGTGCGCCGGTGACCCCGCCGATCTCGACGCGGTCGCGCCCGGCGTCGCGGAGCCGGACCGTGTCGAGCCGCACGGTGACGTCGGGGTTGAGGTAGCGGGTGCTCTGGATCTCGTACAGCAGCTGGGCGGTGACGGTGTCGAGGTTGACCGCGCCGCCGGTGCCGTCGTGCTTGGTGATCACGCTGCTGCCGTCGACCGCGACCTCGGCGATCGGGAAGCCGAGCGGCCGGTCCATCGGGTGGCCGGAGCGGAACAGCTCGCGGAAGCCCGAGAAGTTGCCGCCGGTGGCCTGGGTGCCGCACTCGATGACGTGGCCGGCGACCACCGCGCCGGCGAGCTGGTCGAGGTCGGTGGCCGTCCAGCCGTGGTGGGCGATGGCGGGGCCGACCACGACCGAGGCGTCGGTGACCCGGCCGGTGACCACCACGTCGGCGCCGGCCGCGAGCGCCTTGGCGATGCCGAACGCGCCGAGGTAGGCGTTGGCGGTCAGCGCGCCGTCGTACAGCTCCTGCGGCCGCAGGTCGTCGCCCTCGACGTGGGCGACCCGGGCCGTCACGCCCAGCCGCTCGGCGAGCTCGCGCACCTTCGCGGCCAGGCCGGCCGGGTTGAGCCCGCCGGCGTTGCTGACGATCTTCACGCCCTTCTCCAGCGCGGTGCCGAGGGTGTCCTCGAGCTGGCGCAGGAAGGTGCGGGCGTAGCCGAGGTCGGCGTCGCGCAGCGTGTCCATGCCGAGGATCAGCATGGTCAGCTCGGCGAGGTAGTCGCCGGTGACGACGTCGACCCCGCGCCCGTCGGACGTGCCCTCGAGCTGCTCGCGCAGCGCCGAGAGCCGGTCGCCGTAGAACCCGGAGCAGTTGGCGATCCGGATCGGTTCGGTGGTCATGCGGTCCTCCTGGTGGCGCGCTCGTCGGCTCGGCTCACTGGTCCCCGTCGGCTCACTGGTCCCGGTCGGCTCACTGGGTCCCCCTCGGCTCGCGGCCGCCGCCGGCCGGCCCGGCGAAGGCCTGGGCGATGGTCAGCCACCGCTCCGCGTCCGGCCCGGTGGCGACCAGGTCGGTGTCGTCGCGGTGGATCCGCTGGGTGACCAGCTGGCAGAAGTCGTACGCGGAGCCGGTCACCGACTGCGCGGCGTCGGCGGGGCCCCAGGCCCAGCGCTCGCCGCTCGGGGCGGTCAGCTCGACGCGGAACTCCTCGGCCGGCGGCTCGAGGCCGTTCTGGGCGTAAGAGAAGTTGCGGGTCCGCACCCCCAGGTGGGCGACGTGCCGGATCCGGTCGGTGACCTCCGGGCGGACGCCGAGCGCGTCGTACACGTCGAGGGCGTGGGCCCAGGTCTCCATGAACCGGGCGGTGGCCATCGAGGTCGGCGACATCGGCGGGCCGAACCACGGCATCCTGGCGCCCTCGGGATAGGTCCGCAGCGCCTCGACCAGGGCCGCGCGCGCGGCGTCCCAGCGGGCGAGGAGCTCGGCCGGCGGCAGCTCGGCGAGCTCGTGGGCGCTCCGGTCGACGAACCCGGAGGGGTCCTCGATCGCCTTCATCACCACCTCGTCCCAGGCCTTCTTGCCCTCCTCGGCGCGCGAGCCGGCCGCGATCACGGCGACCTCGTCGGTCCAGAGCAGGTGGGCGACCTGGGTGGCGACGGTCCAGCCCTCGGCTGGCGTCGGCGTGGCCCAGCCCTTGGCGGCGGAGTCGTCGAGCTCCGCGACGATGCCGCGCAGCCGGTCTCCCTCGGCGGTGAGGTCGGCGACGACCTCGTCGAGCACGCTCATCGGATCTCCTTGTCGGGGGTCGGATGGAGGGCGGCCTCCAGGGTGCGGGACCACTGGGCGAGGATCCGGCGCCGGCGGGCGGCGTCGTCGCCGAGCGTGTTGGCCAGGCCCAGGCCGCGCACCAGGTCGAGGGTGGCCTGCACCAGCTCCCGCATGCCGGGCGCCGCCTCGTCGACGCCGAGCAGCTGCACGGTCAGCCGGTGCGTCTCGCGGCCCAGCCGCTGCTCGAGCGGGCTCACGATCGCGCGCAGCGCGGCGTCGGTGCGCGCGGCGACCCACAGTTCGAGCGCCGCGGTGAACACCGGCGACGCGAAGTGCTCGCCGAGCATCTCCACCACGGCGGCGGTGCGGTTGCGACCGCTCGGCAGCCGAGCGGCCGCCGCGGCCAGCTCGGCGCCGCGCTTCTCGGTCAGGTGGGTCACCGCCGCGACGACGAGGTCGTTCTTCGTCGGGAAGTGGTGGAGCTGGGCGCCCCGGCTCACGCCGGCGCGCTCGGAGACCAGCGTGGTCGTCGTACCGCCGAAGCCGCGCTCGACCAGCAGCTCGACCGTCGCCTCCATCAGCCGCAGCCGCATCGCGCGGGTGCGCTCCTCCTGCGAGACGCGGGCGGTAGCGGGCGTTGTCACCGGGCCAGCATGGCCGGTGAGAAACAAACAGTCAAGCCTGACTGTTAATCGCTCACTCGATCCGCGCCGCAAGGGGAAGCCGGCTGCGGGCGCAGGCGCCGACGACACCGGCGCTCAGCAGCGGCAGGCCGACGACCACCAGGGCGATCAGCAGCCACGGCACGTCGAGCACCGCACCGGACAGGTCGGCCTGCCGGGTGAGCGGCTTGCTGATCGCCACCCCGGGGATGAAGCCGACGCTCGCCCCGAGCACGGCACCGACCACCCCCACGACGAGGGCGTACGACGCCGCGATCCGCCGTCGGGTCCGCGGTCGGGCACCGACCGCGGCCATCGTCGCCAGGTCGGGCCGGGCGTCGGACAGTGCGAGGAAGGTGGCCGTGATCGTGCCGCCCAGCATCAGAACCGCGCCCAGGGCAGCGAGCACCAGCTGGATGACCCGCTCCTCGCCGTCGGGCTGGTGGCCGCGCTCGACGTACAGCTCGCCGCCCGCACCACGCAGCTTCGCCAGCCGCTCGTTCACGTCCGCCACCTGCGCGGAGGTCAGGCCCGGGGGCACCGTGAGTGCCGTCGTGGCCATCCCGAGGTGGAGCTCCCGGACCACGGACGGTGCGAGCACGACCGCCACGGCGAACGTGGGCTCGGCCGGTGTCACGACGGCCGCCGGCACCTCGACCGATCGGCCCGGCCGCTCCTCCCCCGACTCCTCGTCGTAGGAGACCACCTCGACGGTGAGGGCGTCGAGCTCCTCGGGTCCGTGGAGGTCGCGGTTGCGCAGCACCACCGCGCCTCCCTCGGCCAGCACCGCCTCCGCCCGGTCCTCCTCCGCAGCACTCAGTCCGAGCGCCGGCGGGATCCTCGTGCCGACGAGGTACGGCGTCCCGAGCGTGCCCCAGCTGGAGAACGTGATCGGCTCCCCACGAGCCTCGAGGGCGAGCTCGACCCAACCGCCGTCCGTCTCCTGGACCACCCCCCTGATCGGCTCGATCGCCGACGCCGGCACCTCCTCGGCCAGGGTCGCGCGGATCGCGGCGAGGTCGGGGTCCGCACCGACCGCGACCGCGCCGTAGCCGTGGCGCAGCTGGGGCTGGTAGCGCTCCTCGTCGGCGGCCGCCTGGCTGCTCACGGCGATGCTGAGCGCGACGACGCCCGCGACGGTGCCGCCGACCGCCGCCACGGCCGGCACGGTGCGCGTGCGGTGGCGCGCCGCGTCCCGCGCCGCGAAGCGCAGCGCGAGCGGCAACCCGGCTGCGAGCCGGGACACCGTCACCACGACGATCGGCACGAGCAGGATCATGCCGAGCACCGAGACGATTGCGGAGCCTCCGACGAGCACCGGTGAGGTGTCGGCGCCGGCGACGCCGAGCAGCGAGCCGCCGATGCCCGCTCCGATCAGGACCAGCCCGACGAGCGGGGAGCGCGCCGACGGCCGGCCCTCTCCCCGGCGTCCTGCGAGCACGGTGACGACGTCCTGGCGGGACGCCGAGATCGCGGGCACCACCGCGGCGAGCACGGCCGAGGCGAACCCGAAGCCGGCGACGACGCCCAGCAGCAGCCACGGCACCTCGAACGGGCCGAACCACTCCCCCTGGAACCGCTGCGCGACGGGGGCGCCGATCGCGCCGACGCCGACGCCGACGAGCGTCCCGACGAGGCCGCCGACGAGGCCCACCACGACGCCGGAGGCGAGGACCGTACGCCGCGCCTGGGCGGGCGTTCCCCCGCTCGCCGCGACCAGCGCCAGCGCGTGTGCCTGCGCCTTCGCACGCACCGCGAAGGCGGGACCGGCCAGGAGCACCACCTCGATCAGGACCATGACCACCACCAGCGCGAGCACCGTCACCATGCCGTCGTCCGGTCCCTGGTCCACCGCGAGCCCCGGCGGCAGGGCCGAGTCGGGGGGCGGGTCGGTGAGCACGGCGCGCGAGGCCACGAAGACGCCGACCTCGTTGGCCGCACGGACGTCGGCCCAGCTGACCGGCCCACCGCCCACCAGCCACTGCCGGCCCGAGCCCTCCGCCACGGGCCCGAACGAGCCGGGCAGGGCGGCGGCGACCGGTCGGCCGCGGATGGCCGCGCTGTGCGCGATGCCGACGACCTCGGCGGTGAAGCGCACGTCGCCGTGCTCACCCTGGCGGATGACGGTGAGCGTGTCGCCGAGCCCGGGACCGCGGGCGGCGGCGGCCGGGTTCACCACCGTCTCCCCGCGCTCACGCGGGAATCGACCCTCCTCCAGCCGGAACAGGCCCGCGGCGAGCGGGTCGTCCAGGTCGACCGCGAACGTCTCCAGGGCACCGAGGCCCTCGTCGGTCTCGAACTCCAGCGACTGCTGGTGGAGCGGAACCAGCGACCGGTCCTCCCCCAGCACGGCGCGCAGGGTGGCGGGGCCGGCTGGGGCCACGACCTGGTCGGTCAGCCAGCTCCGACCGACCTCGGGATCGAAGTGCTGCTCGACCCGTGCCACCGTGTCCGTGGTGACGAGGGCGTCGGCCGCGCCCATCCGGCGCTCGATGCTCTCGACGCTGGACACGTCCGACGTGCGCCACACGACCGTGGCTGCCGTCACGGCGACGACGGGCAGGCAGATCAGCACCAGCATCAGCGCGGTTTGGCCCTTGCGCCGCAGCGCCTCGCGGCGCGCCAGCCGGAGGGCGACCCGCCAGCCGGCGGCTCGCGCGCTCATCGGGCTGCGGGCTCGGTGAGCAGCTCGACCGGGTCGGCCCCGGTCTCGTCGACGACGACGCCGTCGCGGAGGAAGACGACCCGGTCGGCCCAGGCGGCGTGCCGGGCCTCATGGGTGACCAGCACGCCCGCGGCACCGGCGTCGCACCGCGCCCGGAGCAGCCGCAGGATCTCCTCGCCGGTCTCGGTGTCGAGCGCGCCGGTCGGCTCGTCGGCGAGGATCAGCCGGCGCTCACCCACCACGGCGCGCGCGATCGCCACGCGCTGCTGCTGGCCACCGGACATGTCGTCGGGGAACCGGTCCGCCAGCTCGCCGATGCCGACCTCCTCCAGTGCCTGGCGGGCCTCCCGGTGGGCCTCGCGCGCCGGCGTGCCGTCGAGCTCCCGCGGGAGGGCGACGTTCTCGGCGGCGGTCAGGGCCGGGATCAGGTTGAACCCCTGGAAGATGTAGCCGATCGCCGTCCGCCGCATCCGCGCGCGGCCGGACTGGTCGAGGGTGCCGAGGTCGACGCCCTCCACTGCGACGATGCCGGCGGTCGGCTGGTCGAGGCCGCCGGCGAGGGTCAGCAACGTCGACTTGCCCGAGCCCGACGGCCCCATCACCGCGACCAGCTCGCCGGCGTGCGCGCGGAAGCTCACCCCGCGCAGGGCGTGCACCTCCGCGGCTCCGGTGCCGTGCACGCGGCTGACGCCGGTGAGCTGCAGCACCGCGCTCATCGGTCGGCCTCCGGCTTTGCGGCCGGCTCCGGCGGCGTCGTACGACGCAGGCGGGCGCGCGCGTCGTCGAGCCACCGCCGCTCGGCGCGGTCGAGGCGGCGGACCTGGTCGAGGATCGCGTCGTTCACCGCTCGCTCCCCTGCTGCTCGCGCGCCGGCGACGGCGTCATCTCCGGTGCCGGTGTCGCTGCGGGCCGCTCCACCGCGGCGCGGCGCAACCGCGCCTCGCAGTGGTCGAGCCACCGGATCTCGGCCTCCGCGCCGAAGACAAGGGAGTCGAGCACCAGGCTCCACGCGAGCTCCTCGCCCTGGGTGCCGGTCGCCCGGCGCTTGAGGCGGGTGTAGTCCTGGAGGGCGGCCATCGTCGCGCTGCGCTGCTGCTGGATGACCCCGCCGACGTCCACGCCCGGGACGGTCACGGCGAACGCCAGCTTGATGGCCAGCTCGTCGCGCGGCGGCTGGGTCCGCGCCACGGGGGTGGTGAACCAGGCGGCCACCTCGTCGCGGCCGGTCTCGGTGATCCGGTAGATGACGTGGCCCTCGTCGTCCTCGCCGCCACCGGCCACGAGGCCGTCGCGCTCGAGCCGGGTCAGTGTCGTATAGACCTGCCCGACGTTGAGCGGCCACGTCGTGCCGGTGCGCTTCTCGAACTCGCTGCGCAGCTGGTAGCCGTACATCGGCTCCTGCTCCAGCAGGGCCAGCAGGGCGTGCTTGACCGACATCGGGCCTCCTCGGCGTACATACTCGGTATGGAGATGTATACCCGATATGCATCCGGTCTGTCGAGGACCGGCCCGGGACTTCCCCGTGGGGTCGCTCTGGGAGACTCGGGCCCATGCCGAAGACGATCGTGATCACCGGCGCGTCGAGCGGCCTCGGCGCGGAGATGGCCAAGCAGTTCGCCGCCAAGGGCTACGACCTCGCCCTGTGCGCGCGCCGCACCGAGCGGCTCGAGGAGCTGCGTGCCGAGCTGGAGGGTGCCTACGCCGACCGCCGCGTCGTCGTACGACCGCTGGACGTCAACGACCACCCGGCGGTGTTCCGGACCTTCCAGGAGCTCAAGGAGGAGCTGGGCAGGCTCGACCGGGTCGTCGTCAACGCCGGCCTCGGTAAGGGGGCGCGGCTCGGCACCGGCCGCTTCGACGCCAACCTCGAGACCGCGATGACGAACTTCGTCGGCGCGCTCGCGCAGACCGAGGCCGCGATGGAGGTGTTCCGCGCCCAGGAGTCCGGCCACCTGGTGATGGTGTCGTCGATGTCGGCCATGCGAGGGATGCCGAGCTCGATGACGACGTACGCCGCCACCAAGGCCGGCGTGGCGCACCTCGCCGAGGGGCTGCGCACCGAGCTCTACGGCACCCGGCTGCAGAAGAAGGTCAAGGTGACCGTGCTCTACCCCGGCTACATCCGCTCGGAGATGAACGAGCAGGTCGAGCAGTCCACGCCGCTGATGACCTCCACGGAGAAGGGCGTGCGCGCCATGGTGGCCGCGATCGAGAAGGAGGTCGCCGACGCGTGCGTGCCGCCGCTCCCCTGGGCCGCGATGGCGCCGCTGATGAAGCACGCACCGCTGCCGGTGCTGAAGCGGCTCATCTAGCCATCAGCGGAGCCGCTTGAGGAGGTAGAGGATCGCGAGCACGACCAGGACGATGATGAGCACGGTCAGGATGAACTTCATGGCGCTGAGGTACCCCGCGTTCCGGTCTTCATGAGGTCCGCGGCGCAGTGACCTGGCGGGGGCTGCGTCGTTGAGGGGTGTACGGCGCGCTCGGGGCGCACCACCCCCCGTCGTCAGGAAGCCTCGTGCCGTCTCCGCGCCGCCTCGCGCTGCCCTCCCTCGCCCTCGCCGCCGTCGTCGCCGCCGCGCCCGCCCAGGCCGGGTCGCCGGCCGGGTCGCCGGCGCCGGCAGCCGCCGCGGTCGCCGCCGCCTGTGGCCAGCCCGGCGTGCCGGCCGTCCTTGCGACGGTGCACCACGAGGCGACGTACACGACGATCGAGGAGCAGTCCCACGCCGAGTGGCTGTGGGCCCGCGACGTGCCGACCGTGGAGACCCGGTACGTCCGGACGGTCGAGCAGGTCCTGCGCAGCTACGAGTGGTCGCGCCCAGTCCTCGTGGACGAGCGGCAGCACTCCCGGCTCGTCGTCGACCAGCCCTACGTGCCCGCCGTGCCGGAGCAGGGCCGGTGGGAGACCCGCACCGTGCCGCGGACGGTGCAGGTGACCGAGTGGGAGTACGAGCAGCGCCAGACCGGCCGTACCGTGTGGCGGGACCAGGCGGACTGGAACCCCGGGCAGGGCTGGAACCTGACCGGCGCAACCCGGGTCGTCGAGGACGTGCGGCAGGTCACCGAGGACGTCTGGATCATCGTGCGCCCGGCGGTGCCGGAGGTGCCGGAGGTCAGCCACCTGGAGTACCTCTGGCTGCTCGACGGCGCCGCGGCGCCGGCCGGCTACACCGCGACCGGCGCCACCCGCTCGACCAGCACCGGCACCGAGGTGGTGCGGCTTCCCGAGGGGCAGCAGCCGTCCGGCGACGGGTGGACCCGCGGCGCCTGGACCGAGACCGCCTCCGCGATCACCGAGGAGCGGTGGGTCGCCGAGGGGGAGCCGTCGCCGGGGTTCGAGGCCACCGACGACACCCGTCCCGGGACGCCGCGCCGCGAGGTGACCGCGGACACCTCACCGGTCCCGCCGGAGGGCGAGGGCTGGAGCGAGGTGCCCGGCTCCCTGCGCGTGGTGGTCGACGTAGAGGCGGGCAGGGTGCAGGTGACCGACCCGTGGGACGAGGTGGTCCTGGTGACGCCGGCGGTACCGGCGACGGCGCCGTGCCCCGACGCGGCCCCCGGCGAGGTGGACCCGGCGGTCGAGGAGGCCGGCGTGCGCGACACCGCCACCGGCACCGGCCGCGCGCCCGCGCCCATGCCCATGCCTGCGGACTCTCCGGCGGCCGCCGACGCCCTGCCCGCCGCCGGCGCCCCGGTCGACCCGTGGCTCGCCGGCCTCGGCGCCGTCAGCGTGCTCCTCGGCGCCGGACTCCTCCTCCGCCGCCGTACCCCCTGACCCACGAAGTGGCACCTTCCGGCGCGCGAGGTGGGAGGTTCCGGCGCGCGAGGTGGGAGGTTTCGGCGCACGAAGTGGGAGGTTCCGGCGCGCGAAGTGGCACGTTCCGGCGCGCGAGGTGGCACGTTCCGGCGCGCGAAGTGGGACAACTCCTCCCACCTCACGCGCCAGAACCTCCCACCTCTTGGTGGTTAGGACGCCGTAGCGACGTAGAGGTACGTCGAGTTCGGCGCGCCCTCGTAGCCGAGGACCCCGAAGTAGTACGCCTCCGGGTCCAGGCCGCTCCACGACACGTCGAAGGACGTGTCGCCGCCGGTGGTGACCGGCACCGGGTTGGGGTCGACCGCGAGGTCGCCGACCGCCGGTGACCCGCCCAGGTCGTAGACCCGCAGCGAGTACGGCACCGGCGAGCCCTGCTCGCCGGCGGCGAACGCGTCCACCTCGACGATGTAGGTGCCGGCCGGGGCGTTTTCGAGCGTGAACGTCTCGCCCGGCGACGGGGTGGCCGCCTCGCCGGCGACCGCCGTGATGGTGGCGGGGTCGCAGGTCGCTGCCTTGTAGACGTACATGTCGAGGTCGCTGGTGGCGTCCGGCGCGACCAGGTCGAACTGGGCCAGCTCGCTGCCGCTACCGATGGTCACGCACTCCAGCGTGTAGTCACCCTCCGGGAGGGCGCCCTCGCCGACCTGGCCCTTCACCAGTCCGGCCGTGGAGACCGCCAGCTCGCCGTCGAAACCGCCGGTGATCGGCACCTCGACCGAGCCGTCGGTGCCGGTACCGGCGACCGATGCGGGCGCCTTGACCGACACCGGGCGCAGCGCCACGGGAAGGCGGACGGTGGTCGGGCCGGTCAGCGTCACGTAGCCGAACGTCCACTGGCTCAGCGGCGCGGTGGTCCGCTGGAAGGTGAAGTCGACCGGGATCTCCTGCCCGGCCTTCCGCGCCGCCACCCAGCGCCGGCTCGCCGTACCCTTGAAGCCCGGCACGTCGACCGAGACGCGCCAGGCGCCCCGCTCGGCCGCGGTGAAGGTGCGGGTGAACGTCGCCTCGGTCATCAGGTGCCCCTCCGCGATCGACGGGAGGTTCACCTCGTTGGGCGCGATGGCCGGCACGCCGGTGTCCAGACCGATGCCGGTGAGGTAGCCGTACCACTGCTCCCAGTCGGAGACCACGAACAGGCCCGGGTCGAGGAAGCGACGCGGGTTGACGTGGCCGGCGCCCTGCGCGAACAGGTCGTTCGACCGGCCCCCGGACGCGTCCTTGAGGTCGGTGGCGGTGGTCATCATCGCCGACTTGATCTGCATCGGCGACCAGCGCGGGTGCTCCCCCTGGATCAGTGCCGCCAGGCCGGCGACGTGAGGCGCCGACATGGAGGTGCCGGAGTAGAGGTCGTAGTCACGCCCCTCGTTGGACGGCGGCGCGACCGCCGCGAGCACGCTCACGCCGGGTGCGGAGATGTCCGGCTTGAGCAGGTCGCTGTCGTCGGAGGTCGCCGGCCCGCGGGAGGAGAACCCGGCGATCTGCGGCACCGGCGTCTCCTCGCCACTCAGGTTTCCGAGCTCGAACCGTGCGGTGGCCGCTGCCCCCGCCGACTCGAGGTAGTCGTAGACCTTCGGCGAGTCGGTGTGGGAGATGTGGATGGTCGGGACCGCGTGGAAGTCGGCGTCCAGGCTGCCCTCGGTGACGTTGGCCAGGACGACGCCGACACCGCCGGCGCGTTGCACCTCCTTGCTCTTCACCACCCGGTCGTAGGCACCGCGCTGGCAGACCACGATCGTGCCGGTGACCTCGGCCGGGTCGAGGCTGTCCGGCGCACACAGCGCGGTCTCGCTCGCCGAGGCGGAGCCGTTGCCCACGGCGGCGGCGTCGACCAGCGGCGTGCTCGGCAGCGGCGTACGGCTGATCGAGGCGCCGACGATCTGCTCGCCGTTGCCGAGCACCACGGTGTTCTCGAACGACGCGTGCGTGCTCGCCGCGACCGTGGTCACCCACGGGCTGTTGTGCGCGACCGTCGAGGCGCCGGGGCCGTTGTTGCCCGCTGAGGCGGCGACGAAGATGCCGGCCTCCGCCGCGCCCTCGAACGCGATCTCGGCCGCGTCGAGGACGGTGTCGGTGGAGCCGGAGATCGAGTAGTTGATGACGTCCACGCCGTCGATCACGGCCTGCTCGATCGCGTTGACCAGGTCGAAGGTGGAGCCGGTCGCCCGGCCGTCGGCCGTGGCCCACAGCGCCTTGTACGACGCGATCTTCGCGGCCGGCGCGACGCCCGAGACGGTGCCGAAGTCGATGCCCTCGGTGGTGACGTCCTCGACCTGGTTGCCGGCGGCGGTGGACGCGGTGTGGGTGCCGTGGCCGTTGCCGTCACGCGGGGAGATGTAGTCCTCCTCGATGGTGCGGCTCTCGCCGTACCCGTCGAGGAAGTAGCGGGCCGAGATCAGCTTGTGGTTGCACAGGTCGGCGGTGAACTCCTCGCCGACCTGGCAGGTGCCGCGGAACAGTCCGCCGTCGGACTTCCGCATCGACGTCACGGTGCCGTCGACCTGCGCCTTCCAGCGGCCCTCGGGGTCGGAGGTCAGCCGCCGTCCGCGGAAGGATTCGGACTCCGGCCAGATGCCGGAGTCGATGATCCCGACGACGATGCCGTCGCCGGCCTTGCGCTCGCCGCCCACCTGCTTCCACACGCCGCGCTTGCCGGTGAGGCCGAGGAAGTCGGGGGTGTTCCAGGTGTCGGCGTACACCAGGCGGTCCTTCTGGACCAGCAGCACCTCACGGTCGGTGGCCAGCTCGGTGGCCTGCCGCGCGGTCAGGTCGGCGACGAAGCCGTTGGCCGAGATCGTGTAGTGCTTCTCGACGTCGAAGCCGAGGTTGCGGCCCATCCTGTCGTGCGAGGCGCGGAGCTTCTTCGCGTAGGCGACCACCTCGGCGCTGCGCGCGTCGAGCTGCTTGCCGGGTGCGGCCTGGGTCTTGGTGTAGGTCGACGCCGGCGGGGCGGCCAGCATCACGATGTAGCGGCCGGCCTTGAACCGCTGGAGGTCCGCCTTGCTCCCCGACCGGCCCTCGCCGTCGGAGGCGCCGGGGCCTGGGTCGTCCGCGAGCGCGGGTGCCCCCAGCGCTGCGGTGACCCCGAGCATCACCGCGAGGGCGACGATCAGGGCCGAAGGAAGGCGGCGGGCGCGCGCGGCACCCGTTCCCGAGACGTGCATGGGCTCTCCTCCGAGTCCGAGAAGGGGGTACGGCGGCGCTGGAGAAGAGCCGCCGCCGAAACGGACATCTGCCCGTTGCGGACACCCAAGCCGCGGAGATCCGCCACGTCAAGACCCCCGGCACCGGAGATCGTCGTCGTGACCAACCCTTTGCCGAAGGGGAGCCGGAGCCCGGCCGGACTCCCGCCGACTCACGAGGTGGGAGGTTTCGGCGCGCGAGGGGGCGAGGTATGGCGCACGAAGTGGGAGGTTTGGGCGGACGAGGGGGCAAGGAATGGCGCGCGAAGTGGGAGGAAGTGGCGTCGTCGTACGCCGGAGCCTGCCGCCCGGACGCCGGAACCTCCCACCTCGCACACCGAAACCTGCCACCTCGGACGCCGGAACCTCCCACCTCGCGCGCCGAAACGTCCCACCTCGCGCGCCGAAACCCGCCACCTCGCGCGCCGAAACCCGCCACCTCGCGCGCCGAAACCCGCCACCTCGCGCGCCGAAACGTCCCACCTCGCGGGGGCGGGAGGGTGGGGTCAGCGGTAGGTGACGAGGTCGCGGGGGAGGTGGGGGTGTTCGTTGAAGCTCAGCAGGCGCAGGCCGGTGGCGCCGGCGATCACCCGGGAGACCGACGAGTTGACGATCACGGTGTTGAACCGTGACCACACCGGTCCGAGCTCCGCTTCGGGTGGTACGACGAGCTGCGCGGCGAGCGAGGCGATCACCCCGCCCGAGGTGACGACGACGGTGGGTCCGGGGAGCTCGGCCGCCCGCTCCAGCGCGCGACGGGTGCGGCCGACGAAGTCGTCGTACGGCTCGGGGTAGCCGGCCTCGGTCCCGGCCGACGCCCAGTGCCCGGTGGCCGACTCGAAGCGCGCCTGGAACGCCCGCCGGTCGACCGCCTGGTCCAGCGGCTCCCCGCTGACGTCGGCGTGGTGCTCCAGGATCGCGAGGTGGTCGAACTCGTCCCAGTCGGCGTCGACCTCAGCCTCGACCGCGTCTCCTCCGCCGCCGTCCCACCCGGCGCCCTCGGCGATCGCCGCCCACGTCTCCCGGTGGCGCCGCATGCCTCCGTGCACCACCGACCCGGGCCGCACGCCCGAGTCCGCGAGCCAGCGGCCCAGCGCGCGGCCCTGGTCCCAGCCGGTCTCGGAGAGGACGTCGTAGTCGTCGGCACCGAACGACGCCTGGCCGTGCCGGACCAGGAGCAGCACCCCCACTGCGCGCCGCCCGTCAGCCGAACAGGATCCGGCGGCAGCGCGCCTCGAACCCCGCGACGGCGGGCCCGAACACGGCGTACGCCTCGTTGGTGGTCTGGCCGTGGACGTAGCGGTACCAGATCTGCTGGGCGATCACGGCGAACCGGAACAGCCCGAACACCTCGTAGAACCGCCACTGGTCCCAGGTCAGCGTGCGCCCGGTGCGCAGCAGGTAGGCGTCGATCACCTGCTGCCGGGTCCACATGCCCGGGTCGGCCGTCGGCTGCCGGCGGGTCATCCGGAAGAACTCGTCGTCGTCTGCCTGCACCCAGTAGGCCAGCGTGCAGCCGAGGTCCATCAGCGGGTCGCCGACGGTGGAGAGCTCCCAGTCCAGGACGCCGACGATCCGGGTCGGGTCGTCCTCGGCGAGCACCATGTTGTCGAGGCGGTAGTCGTTGTGGATCATCGCCGAGGCGACGTCGGCCGGCTGGTTGTCCTCGAGCCAGCCGGTGATGGCGGACCAGTCGCCGGTGTCGTCGGTCCGGGCGTTGTCGAGCCGCTTGATCCAGCCGCCCACCTGGCGGGCGACGTACCCCTCGCCCTTGTTGAGCGCGGCGAGCTCGGGCACCGCGTCCACGTCGACCGAGTGCAGCGCCACCAGGGTGTCCACCGCCGCGCTGCACAGCGCGTCGGCCTGCTCGGGACTCACCGGGAACCCGAACTCGCTGCGCGGGATCCGGCCACGCAGCCGCTCCATCACGTAGAGCTCGCTGCCGGTCGGGCTCTCCTGGGGCGCGGCGTAGGCGACCATCGTCGGCACTTGGGGGAAGACCGGCTTCAGCGCGGACTGGATGCGGAACTCGCGGCCCATGTCGTGGGCACCCCTGGCCTTGGTGCCCGCAGGCGGCCGCCGCAGGATCAGGTCCGGGCCGGCCGCCATCCGCAACAGGTAGGTCAGGTTCGACGCGCCGCCCGGGAACTGGCGCACCTCCGCGATCGGGCCCCGGTCGAGCCAGGCCTCCACCGCGGCGACGTCGAAGGCGTCCTCCTCGCGGACCGGTCGGCTCTCGTCGCGGGTCTGGGTCATGGCTGCTCCGTGATCTCGTCGAGCTTGCGGGCCTGCGCCCGCATGACGGCGTCGTACGACGCCCGGTCGGTGCGCTTCAGCTCGTGGGCGCCGTGCGCGGCGGGGTCGGGCAGGATCAGCTCATCGCCCCGGTCGAGGCCGTCGAGGACGGCGGCGGCGATCGCGTCGGGACCGAGCGGAGCCTCCTCGACGAGCCTGCTCATCACACCCTGGAGGGCGGTGTCGCGGCCCTCCACGTTGCTCATCAGGTTGGTGCGGAAGTAGGACGGGCACACGACGTGCGCGGTGACGCCGTGGGCCGCGAGCTCGTGGCCGGTGGTCTCGGTGAGCGCCACCACCGCCGCCTTGGTGGCGTTGTAGCCGGCCATGCCGGCGGGGTGCACGAGGCCGGCGAGCGAGGCGACGTTGACGATCCGGCCGCCGCGCTGGCGCTTGAACAGCGGGGTGAACGTGGCCGTGCCGCGCACCGCGCCCAGCAGGTTGATGTCGACGAGCCGCTGCCACTCGTCGATGCCCGCGACGTCGAGCCGGCCGCCGCCCGCGATGCCGGCGTTGTTGACGAGCACGTCCAGGCCGCCGAGGTCCTGCTCGACCCGCTCCCGCGCCGCGGCCCAGTCGTCGTCGCTGGTGATGTCGAGGCGCCAGAGGCCCGCGGCGCCGTCGGGCACGGCCCGGTCGGTGCGGACCACCCGGGCGCCGCGGGACTCCCAGGCGGTGGCGAGGGCGGCACCCAGCCCGGACGCGGCGCCGGTGATCAGGACACGGAGCGGGGCGTCGTACGGGCGGACGGGCGTCTCGGTGCTCACTCGGGCGACCCTACTGACGGGCGCGGGCGGCGTCCCGGACGGGGTGCTCGGAGGTTCTCTGTCACTTCTCGGGCATTGCAATGGCCGCGAAGTGGCGGGAAGCGGCCGTTTCGTGGGCGCGC